>NZ_JAOTJD010000016.1:0-92262 GCF_042714595.1 Phenylobacterium ferrooxidans
GGACATGCTCTAGATTCAAGAAGATAGACCCTTTTTATCCGATCAGGTTGATTCAACCTGATCCGGAAAGGGTCTAGCCCTTCGCCCGCTCCACCGTCTCGACGGCGGGGTTGGCGCGCAGGGCGGCGCCGATGTGGGTGAGGTGGCGAGCGTCCTTCACCTCGACATCGAAATCGACGTCGAAGAAGTCGGCGTGGCGGCGGTGCATGCGCAGGTTGACGATGTTGCCGCCCGCCTCGCCGATCACCGTGCAGGCCTGGCCCAGCACGCCCGGCGCATTGCGGATGGTGGCGGTGAGGCGCGACAGGGTGACGGTGTTCCGCTCGGCCTCGGGCGTCCATTGCAGGTCGCGCCAGAGGTCTTCCTTGTCCTCGTATTCCGCCAGCTTGGCGCAATCGATGGTGTGAACCGTCAGGCCCCCGCCGTCAGGCTCGATGATGCCGACGATGCGGTCGCCGGGCACCGGGGTGCAGCACTGGCCGAAATGCAGGGAGACGCCCGCGGTCAGGCCGCCGCCGCGCACATAGAGGCGGGCGGCCTTGCCACCCTCGATCCGCCGCACGGCGGTGGCCGCCTCGCGGTCCGACGCCTTCAGGCCCGGGAAGATCACGTCCAGCACCTGGGTCGGCGAGATGCGGCCGCGGCCGACGATCTCGAACAGGTCGTCCTCGATGGCGACGGCGAAGCGTTCCAGGGCGGGCTTCAGGGAGACGTCCTTGCGGGCCTTGCCGGCGCGCTCGAAGGTCTGGTCCACGGTGGCGCGGCCCAGGCGGGTGAACTCTTCCTTCTCCGTCTGGCGGATATGGCGGCGGATGGCCGAGCGGGCCCGGCCGGTGACCGTCAGGGAGCGCCAGTCGGGGGGCACGACGGGTTTGGCCCCGCGGATCACCTCGACCACATCTCCATTCTGAAGAGTCGTCCGTAAGGGCTTGAGTTCACCGTTGATCTTCACGCCGATGCAGGTGTCGCCCACGTCGGTGTGGACGGCATAGGCGAAGTCGAGCGGCATCGCGCCTCGGGGGAGGCTGACCAACTTGCCCTTCGGCGTGAAGACAAAGGCCTGGTCGAGATACATCTCGAGCTTGGCGTGCTCCACCAGCTCCTCGACGTCGCCGCCGTGCTCCAGCACCTGGACCAGATGGCGCAGGTTGAGCAGCGGATCGCGGCCGCCGGCGTCGGCCTGGGCCTCGGCGTCGAAGCCGTAGGACTTGTCCTTGTATCGCCAGTGGGCGGCCACGCCCTCCTCCGCCACCCGGTCCATGGCCTCGGTGCGGATCTGCATCTCGATGCGCATCCCCCGCGGCCCAACCACGGTGGTGTGGATCGAGCGGTAGTTGTTGCGCTTCGGCGTGGAGATGAAGTCCTTGAACCGCTCGGGCACGCTGGGCCAGGCGCGGTGGATGACGCCGAGGGCGCGGTAGCAGTCCTCCTCGGAGTCCACGATCACCCGGAAGGCGTAGATGTCGGAGAGCTGGGAGAAGCCAATCGACTTGCGCTGCAGCTTTCGCCAGATGGAATAGGGGTTCTTCTCGCGGCCGAAGACCCGGGCCGAAAGACCACCGACCTCCAGCTTGGCGGCGATTTCCGCCGAGACCACGGCGACGGCCCCGCCCTGCTCGATGCGCAGCGCCTCCAGCCGGCGGCCGATGGCGTCGCGGGCCACCGGATTGAGGTGCTCGAAGGCCAGCTCCTCCAGCTCCGAACAGATGCGGTGACAGCCGATGGAGCGGGCGAGCGGGGCGTAGATGTCCAGGGTTTCTCGGGCGATCCGCTCACGCTTGGCCGGGCTCTTGATGTAGTGCAGCGTCCGCATGTTGTGCAGGCGGTCGGCCAGCTTGACCATCAGGACGCGGACGTCCTTGGAAATGGCCAGGATGAACTTGCGCAGGTTCTCGGCCTGCTTGGTGTGCTCGCTGTTGAGCTCCAGCTTGGTGAGCTTGGTGACCCCCTCGACCAGTTCGCTGATCTCGGCGCCGAACAGGTCGGTGATGTCCTGGGCGCTGACCGGCGTGTCCTCGATCACGTCGTGCAGCAGGGCCGTGACGATGGTCGCGGTGTCCAGCCGGTAGTCGGTGAGGATGCCCGCCACCTCGATGGGGTGGGCGAAATAGGGGTCGCCGGAGGCACGCTTCTGGGAGCCATGCATGCGCATGGCATAGACATAGGCGCGGTTCAGGATCGCCTCGTCGGCGGTCGGATCGTAGGAGCGGACCTTCTCGATCAGCTCATACTGACGGAGCATGCGCGGGGGCCGAGTTGGACTCGGCGGCGCAATCTTCTGGTCGACGGCGGGGTCAGGCGCCGCCGTAAGCGTGAGGGGTTCTGCGCCTTCCGGGCTCAGTACCGCTCCTCCTGACCGCCATCGCGGTCGCTCTGCAGGGCGCGAACCAGTTCCAGCTCGCTCATCTGCATGTGGGTCGGATCGGCCAGCAGGGCGAGGGTTTCGGCCTCTTCCTCGGCTTCCGAGCGCTCGTCGACGCGCTGCAGGGTCCCGATCAGGGTCTCGCGCAGTTCCTCGGCGTCCACCACGTCATCAGCGATTTCACGCAGGGAGACGACGGGGTTCTTGTCGTTGTCGCGATCGACCAGGATGGCCGAGCCGGCCGAAATGGCGCGGGCCCGGTGGGCCGCCAGCAGCACAAGGCTGAAGCGGTTCGGAACTCGTTCGATGCAATCTTCGACGGTGACGCGGGCCATGGAATCCTCAAGTCGCGAGTAGAACCGAACAAAATAGAGGGTTTGACGGCGTTGTGCAACGCCGCATGCCGCGTCAGACCGGCTGGTTTCGCGCCTTTTTCGAGGCGGGGCGCGCATCCAGGCCCACCGTGGCGGCCGCCGCCAGGTCCCGCGCGGTCTTTCCAAGGGTCGGATGGCGCCACCCCGGCGCGATCTCGGCCAGCGGCCCCATGACGAAAAGCCGCTCATGGGCGCGGGGATGGGGCAGCACGAGATCCTCCGCCGCCAGAGCGGCCCGGCCATGAGCGATCAGGTCGAGATCCAGGGTGCGAGGTGCGTTCTTCTCGCTCCGCACGCGACCAAACTCGGCCTCGATTGAAAAAAGGGTATGCAGAGCTTGCAGCGGAGCCAGCTTCGTCTCGACAAGCGCGACGCCGTTGCGATACTCGTTGGCGGTCGGGTCCGGCCAGGCGGCAGAGCTCCACCAGGACGACCGGGCGACCACAGGCAATCCCGCCTGGGCGAAACGAGCGAGCGCCGCCTCAAGAAGAGCTTCGGACGAACCATAGTCGCCGGCCATATTACCGCCCAGCGCGACGATGACGGCCCCGTCCAGGTCCATGCGCCCCCCGCCCCCTTTTTGGATTTCCGATCCCAATGACATTTTACCCCACGGACAGGCTGGCGCTCTTCATCGACGGCGCGAACCTGTATTCGGCCGCCAAGGGGCTCGGCTTCGATATCGACTATCGCAAGCTGCTGGAAGAGTTCCGCACGCGCGGCGTCCTGGTGCGCGCCTACTACTACACCGCCCTGGTGGAGGATCAGGAGTATTCGCCGATCCGCCCGCTGGTGGACTGGCTGGACTATAATGGCTTCCGCCTGGTGACGAAGCCGGCCCGGGAATACACCGACGCCCAGGGACGCAAGCGCTGGCGCGGCGACATGGATGTCGAGATCGCCGTCGACATGCTGGAAATGGCCGCCCACGCCGACCACCTGGTGCTGTTCTCTGGCGACGGCGACTTCCGTTGTCTGGTGGAAGCAGTCCAGCGCAAGGGCGCGCGGGTGACCGTGGTCTCCACCGTGAAGTCCCAGCCGCCGATGGCCAGCGACGACCTGCGCCGCCAGGCCGACCACTTCATCGACCTGTCCGATCTGGCCGATATCATCGGCCGGCCCTCGCGCCTGCCGCGCTTCATCCAGGAAAGCCGCACCGGGGCTGACCGCGAGGCGGACGCCGAGGCCTGATGCCCATTGCGACCGCCGTGGCCGAGCCGCCACGGGACTGCCCGCTCTGTCCGCGCCTGGTGGCCTATCGGATGGCCAACGGCGCCGAGCATCCCGACTGGTGGAACGGCCCCGCCCCCTCCTTCGGCGACGAGAACGCGCGCCTGCTGGTGGCGGGCCTGGCGCCCGGCCGCACAGGCGCCAACCGCACGGGCCGCCCCTTCACCGGCGATGGCGCCGGGGTGATGCTGTACGAGACCCTGTTGAAGACGGGGTTCGCGAAGGGCGTCTATCAGGCGCGGCCTGACGACGGCCTCGAGCTCGTCGACTGCATGATCACCAATGCGGTCCGCTGCGCCCCGCCGTTGAACAAGCCCGAGACCAGCGAGGAGAACACCTGCCGTCCGTTCCTGACCGCGCGGCTGGCCGCCCTGCCCCGCCTGAAGGTGATCATCACCCTGGGGGACGTGTCGCGGCGCAATGTGCTGAAGGCGGTTGGGCTCAAGCCGTCCGCCGGCCCGCCGGGCCATGGGACCGAGTTCCAGGCCGGGCCCTATGTGATCCTCAACAGCTATCACTGCTCACGTCTGAACACGAACACCGGGCGGCTGACCGGGGAGATGTTCGAGGCGGTGTTCCGGCGCGCCCGCGAGCTGATCGACAGCTAGGCGGGCCGGCTCCAGTAGAGATAGCGCCAGGCCTGCTCGAAGCCGGCCCGGCGATACAGCGCCCGGGCGGGCGTGTTCTTCTCCTCCACCTGCAGGAAGGCGCGGTCGATTCCGCGGGCCAGGGCCTCCCCCGCCAGCCCCGCCAGAACGCGCCCGGCCAGGCCCTCCCCGCGGCGGCTCAGATCGGTGCGCATGCCATGGAAGCTGACCCAGCCGTGGCCGAAGGATCCGCAGCCGACCGCGACGGTCTTGTCCCCGTCCCGCACCATGCCGAACCGGCCGCCGGGCGCACGACTCAGCGCCTTGACCCGATAGGCGCCGTCGACGGGATCAAACCCCTCCCCCAGGAAGACGGCCGCCCAGGCCTCGTCAGGGCGTTCGGCGATCTCGGCGGGGGGGCGATCGGTAACGGCGGTGACGGCGGCGGTCGCCGAGATCTTCACCAGGGTCGGCTGCTCGCAGGCGTAGCCGCGGCGGATCAGTTCGGCGCGAATCTGTTCCAGGCCCGGGCCGTCGGCGACACGGAAAGCCGGCTTCAGGCCGCGCCCGGCATAGGCTTGCTCGATACGGTCGAAGACGGCGCTGTCGGCCGGCAGGTCGTGGCGCAAGGGTACGGCGCTGGCCGCGCGGCGGATGGAGCCAGGATCGAGGCCCACCAGCCAGCCTTCGATCTCCAGCACTTCCTCTGGCGCGACGGCGGCCAGGGTTGCGCGTTCGATAGTTTCGACCTGGCCGGCCTCGACCATCAGCCCCGGTCGCGCAGCAGGCGCGCCTTGTCCCGCTGCCAGTCGCGGTCAGCTGTGGCCTGGCGCTTGTCGTGGTTCTGCTTGCCCTTGGCGAGCGCGATCTCGAGCTTGGCGAGGCCCTTTTCGTTCCAATAGAGCTTCATCGGAATGAGGGTGCGGCCCTCGCGCTGCACGGCGCCGATCAGCTTCTCGATCTGCTTCTTGTGCAGCAGCAGCTTCCGGTGCCGGCGGGGCTCGTGGTTGAAGCGGTTGGCCTGGCCATAGGGCGGGATGTCGGCGTTGATCAGCACGATGTCCCGGCCTTCGACCGAGGCGTAGGACTCCGCGATATTGGCGCGGCCCACGCGCAGGGACTTCACCTCGGTGCCGGTCAGCATGATGCCCGCCTCGAAGGTCTCTTCCAGGAAGTAGTCGTATCGCGCGCGGCGGTTCTCGGCGATCAGCTTGCCGGCCATCAGATCAGTCCGGTTTCCCGCAGCGCTGCGAGAACCTCGTGGCGGGCGGCGTCCGAACAGGCGGTGATCGGCAGGCGAACGTCTTCCTGACAGAGGCCCAAATGCGCCATGGCGAACTTGGTGGGGGCCGGCGAGGCGTCGGAAAACAGCGACTTGTGCAACAGCAGAAGGCGGTCCTGCCAGTAGAGGGCGGTCTTCCAGTCCTCGGCCATCGCGGCGTTGTAGAAGGCGGCGCAAAGGTCCGGCGCGACGTTGGAGGTCACCGAGATGCAGCCGTGTCCGCCGTGGGCCATGTAGCCGAGGGCCGTGGGATCATCACCTGACAGCATCACCCAGTCGGGGCCGCACAACAGGCGCTGCATCGTGGCCCGGGTCATGTCGCCGGTGGCGTCCTTGACCCCGACGATATTGGGCAGCTTGGAGAGCCGGCCCAGGGTGGCGTCGGCGATGTCGATGCTGGTGCGGCCGGGCACGTTGTAGACCAGGACCGGAAGCTGCACCGCCTCGTTGATCGCCGCGTAGTGGGCATAGAGGCCCTCCTGGCTCGGACGATTGTAGTAGGGGGTCACCACCAGGGCGGCATGGGCCCCGACGGTCTTGGCGTGGTGAACCAGTTCGATGGCCTCGGCCGTCGAATTGGAGCCCGCGCCGGCGATAATCGGCACGCGCCCGGCGGCGGTGGCGACGCACAGTTCCACAACCCGACGGTGTTCGTCGTGGCTCAGGGTGGCGGTTTCGCCTGTGGTGCCAACGGGCACCAGCCCGTGGACACCGCCCGCGATCTGGCGCTCGACAAGGGCGACAAAGGCCTGCTCATCGACTGCGCCGTCGCGAAACGGCGTCACGAGGGCCGGCATAACGCCCTTGAACAAAGGTTCGGACATGGTCTGCAAAAAGCCGTGAAAGCGAGGCCAGATGTTGCGGCCTCAAGATTTGGCCGGACAATATGGCGGGCAGGCCCTAAGCCGCAACCAGACTTGTTCCGTATTTCGATGGATCCGGAGATATTCGTTTTGGCGTCAAAGGCCCGCAAGGCACTCTTCACCGCAGCCGCCGCTGTTCTGCTGACCGGCGTGGCCGAGGCGCAACAGCCGACGCAGGGGCCCGCGCCCTATGAGGGCCCGCCTCCGCCCATTGAGCTGACCCAGACCCAGCCGACAGCCTACCGCCGCGGATTGTCGGACGCCGACGGCGCGGCGCTGCGCAGCGCGCTGGACAGCGCCAAGCGGGCCGACGTGACCGGCGCGCGCACCGCGATCGCGATGATCAACGACCCCATCGCCAAGAAGATCGCCATCTGGGCGATGGCCGATTCCGCTGCTGACTCCCTGAGTTTCTTCGAGATCGACCAAGCGCGCCGTGACCTGGCCGGCTGGCCGCGCGCCTCGCGCCGGCAAGTGGCGGCCGAGAAGCTGCTGGAGACCGGCGGCCTCAGCCCGCAGCGGGTCATCGACTGGTTCGGTGGCGCCGACCCGACCACCGCCGAGGGCGCCATGGCCCTGGCCTCGGCCTATCGCGCCACGGGGCGCAACAAGGAGGCCGCCGCCCTTATCCGCAAGACCTGGCGCAACGACCTGTTCGAGGCCGACCCGCAGCGGTCGATGCTGGCGCGGTTCGGAGACGTCCTGACCCCCGACGACCACATCCGCCGCGCCGACGTCATCCTGTTCGGCAGCCAGGGACCGGCGGCCCGGGACATGATCCCCCTGCTGCCCGCCGACCAGGCGCAGCTGGCCCAGGCGCGCATGGCGCTGCGTCAGAATTCCGCCAACGCCAACGCCCTGGTGAACAGCCTGCCGGCCAGCGTCTCCAACTCCTCGGGCCTGGCCTTCGAGCGGGCCGCCTATATGCGGCGTCGGGGCATGGACCAGGTGGCGCTGGGCCTGGTGCGCAACTTCCCCACCGAGATCGCCTTCCCCGAGATGGGCGCGCGCATCTGGGACGAGCGCTACCAGCTGGTGATCACCTCGCTGCGCAACGGCGACTCCCAGGGCGCCTACCTGGCCGCCGCCAACACCGGCCTGACCGAGGGCGCCGACGCCGCCGAGGCGGAGTTCTACGCCGGCTGGATCGCCCTGACCCGTCTCAAGCGTCCCCAGGACGCCGACCGGCACTTCGCCGCCATCGAGAAGATCGGCTCGTCTCCCATCACCCGCGCCAGGGCCCTCTACTGGCGGGGCCGGGCGGCGGAGGCCAGCGGCCAGCAGGACCGCGCCCAGGGCTTCTACGGCGCGGCGGCCAAGCACAATACGACCTTCTACGGCCAGCTGGCCGGGGAGAAGGTCGGCGGCCACAGGCTGAACCTGGGTCGCGACCCCACCATCACCCAGTCCGACCGCAACCGCTTCGAGGGCCGGGACGCCGTGCGCGCCGCGCGCATGCTGTACGAGATTGGCAACAAGGACCTGTTCAAGACCTTCGTCCTGACCCTGGACGACGTGCTGCCGACTGCCGAGGAAGAGGCGTTGCTGGTGGATATGGTCCGCGGCTATGGCGACATCGACACCGGCATGAAGGTGGTGCGGGCCGCCGCCCAGCGCGGCTTCATCCTGCCCGAGCGCGGCTATCCCATGCGCTCCACCCCAAACCTTGCAAACGCCCCTGAACCGGCCCTCATCCTCGGCATCACCCGCCAGGAGAGCGGCTTTGATCCGCTGATCCGATCGGGCGCGGGGGCGCGGGGCATGATGCAGCTGATGCCGGGCACCGCCTCCGCCACCGCCCGCCGCCTCGGCGTCGGCTACTCGCTGGGGATGCTGGACGACCCCGACTACAATATGCGTCTGGGCACGACCTATCTGGGCCAGATGGTGGACAACTTCTCAGGCTCCTACCCCATGGCCATCGCCGCCTACAACGCCGGACCCGGACGGCCTGCGAGCTGGACGGCCTTCTGCGGCGACCCGCGTGGCGCGACCACCGATCCGATAGACTTCATCGAGTGCATCCCGTTCTCCGAGACCCGCAACTATGTGATGCGGGTCATGGAGGGCATGCTGGTCTACCGCGCGCGCCTCAATGGGGGCGTGACGCCCATCACCCTTTCGGCGGACCTCAAGCGCGGCGGATACGGGATGGGTTATACGCCCTCAGGCACGGTACAGACCCAGTACGCTGTCCCGACCCAGGCCGGCGGCGGAATGCAGCCGATCCCCAACTAGGGCTCATTGACCCAGGCTTCGATCAGGGGCGCGACGAGCTCGACGTCCTCGTAGCGATGATCATCGCCGGGGATTTCCCGGGCGGTGCAGAGGGGATGCCTGGCCACAATAGCGGCGAGGTCGCGATAGGCGCCGTTGTAGTTCGCGGTCTGCTGGATGAAGAGCGTGGGCACCGCTGCGCAGTGGGCTTCCAGCAGAGGGATCCATCCCTCCGGAATGAACCGCGCCAGCGGGGTCGCCAGGAAGACGCAGGCCTGGGGCGCGAAGCCATGCCGATCGCCCGCCAACATGACGATCAGGTTTCCGATCGACTTGGAAATGACCAGGTCCGCGCCGCTTTCGCTCACCGCCTGAGCGTCCGGCGAGATATCGGGATTGCTGACGTCGGCACGGTCCCAGAAGCTATGGGGTCGCACGACGGCCTCCGTCTGGCCGATCTCCAGGCGGTCGATCAAGGCCTGCATCTGGCCCAGGGTCTCCGGCTTGCGGCCGGGCAGTCCGAGCACCTTCATGACCGATGTCTCCGCGCGGCGAGGGTCAGGCCTGCCGAGGTTTCTTCCAATCCGCCGTCCAGCCCGAAGACCTCGCGCAGGACTTGGGGCGTCAGGGCGTCCCGAGGCGCGGCGTCGGCGACGATGCGGCCCTGCCCCACCACCACCAGCCGGTCGCAGGCCCGAGCGGCGAGGCCCAGGTCGTGCAGGGTCAGGACCACGGCGGCGCCCCGCGCGGCCTCCTCGCGGAAGAGATCGAGAGACAGCAGCTGTGCGTCGGGGTCGAGGCCCGCGGCAGGCTCGTCGGCCACCAGCAGGGGTGCGGCGGTGGCCAGCAGCCGGGCCAGGAGCACCCTCGCCCGCTCGCCGCCCGAGAGATCAAGCACGCCGCGCTCGGCCAGCGACGAGAGGCCGACCCGGGCCAGGGCTTCCAGGGCCGCTGTCCGCGCCAGGGCCGGCGGCTTCAGCGCCGCCCCCAGGCTGGCGATGCGCCAGGCTGGCAGGTTCCAGCCGACGCGGCGCTCCTGGGGCAGGTAGCCGGCCAGGGCCGCGCGGGTGGCGTCATCCAGGCTGGTCACGTCGCGCCCTGCCAGCTCGGCGCGCCCCGAGGCCAGCCTCGCCAGGCCGAGGGCGGCGCGTAGCAGGGTGGTCTTGCCTGCGCCATTGGGGCCTACGACGCCCACCACCTCGCCGGCCCGGACGTTGAGGCTGGCGCCAGTGAGCACCGGGGTCTGGCCACGCCGCACGGTGGCGTCATGCAGGGAAAGCACCGGGCTCATGCGCGCCAGCTCCGGGCGGCGCGCCAGGCGATCAGGGCGAAGAGCGGCGCGCCGAACAGGGCGGTGACGACGCCGAGCTTGAGTTCCTGGTCGGTGGGGATCAGGCGCGCGGCGATGTCGGCGGCGGCGAGCAGGATCGCGCCGGCCAGGGCCGAGGGCGCCAGGGCCTTGCCGGGATCGGCGCCGGCCCCGGCGCGTACCAGGTGCGGCGCGGCCAGACCCACGAAGCCGATGATGCCCGCCATGGCCACGGCGGCGCCGGTCAGCAGCGAGGCGCCGGCGACGGCGGCGGCGCGCAGGCGACCCATTGGCAGGCCGGACATGGCGGCGGTCTCTTCCCCCAGGGTCAGCATCACCAGGCCTCGGGCCGCGTAGACGCACAGCGCGGCGCCCAGGGTCATGGGCGCGAGTTCCCAGCCGATGTCGCCCCAGCTGCGGTTGGCCACCGACCCCATGAGCCACGACAGGATCTCGGCCGTTGTGACCGGTGACGGCGACAGGTTGAAGATCAGGGAGGTGAGCGCGCCGGCGAAGGCCGAGAGCGCCACACCGAACAGGATCAAGGTCTCCGGCTCACGAAAGCGCGCGGCCAGGGCGGTGAGCAGCAGGCCGGTGGCGAGAGCGGCGACCAGGGCT
Source organism: Phenylobacterium ferrooxidans (assembly GCF_042714595.1). Lineage (NCBI taxonomy): Bacteria > Pseudomonadati > Pseudomonadota > Alphaproteobacteria > Caulobacterales > Caulobacteraceae > Phenylobacterium > Phenylobacterium ferrooxidans. The sequence continues at coordinate 10,843 of NZ_JAOTJD010000016.1, forward strand.
GCGGCTTCCGTCCCGCCAGGAATGGCGGCGAGACCTAGGGCGATGGCGAGCGACGCGCCAAGCCCCGCCCCGGCCGAGACCCCCAGCACCCCGGGATCGGCCAGGGGATTGCGCAGCAGGCCCTGCATGACCGCACCGGCCAGGCCCAGCGCCCCGCCGACCACGGCGGCGGCCACGACGCGGGGCGCGCGGATGGCCCAGAGGATTTCGCCGGGGCCGGAAGCCGGGTCGCGGAAGGCCTGGGCGTACTGGAGGCCGCTAAGGGACGTCTCTCCCAGCAGCAGGCCCAGGGCGAGCAGGACCAGCAGCGCGGCGATCAGAACCAGGTTCAGCCTCATCGCGGCGCCCTGGCGGCCAGGATCTCCACCGCCTCCGCGGCCGAAGGGTCGGGGCAGCCCAGCATCGAGCCGGGAAGACTGGCGATGGTGCGTCCCGCGGCGACCCGGCGCATCACCCCATGACGGCCCAGACCCCAGCGGTTGTTGGCCAGCATGAAGTCGTCGAAGAACCCCAGCACCAGGGCGCGCGGCGGACTCAGCGCCAACTGTTCCAAGGAGACCGGCTGGAAGCCCGGGCCTGGTGGGACCGGTGTCAGGCCGGCGGACTTCAGGATCTGATGCACCAGGGTCCCCTCCCCGCCGGTGAAGCCGCCCGGGGTGACATAGAGCGCCGTGGCCCCGCGCCAGGCGCCGGCGGAACGGTCCAGCCGGGCGTCCATGCGAGCGATCACGGCCTCGCCCTGGGCCCTGCGGTCCATGGCGGAGGCCACCCGGCGGACATTGGCCCGCACCCCGCCAAAGTCCGAGGCGTCTTCGATCGTCACCACGCGGGCGCCGCGCTTCTCAAGCTGGGCCAGGAAGCGGGGATCACCGCCCCAGTAGCGGACCACGAGATCGGGTTTGGCCGAGAGGGCTGATTCCAGGGTCGTACGGCGCTGCGGGAGGCCGCGGGCCAGGTCCCGCAGACGGGAATCCGGGTCGTCGGCCCGGGTGGAGAGCCCGACGATGGCGGCACGTGGGCTGAGCGCCAGGACGTACTGGTCGGCGCATTGATCCAGGGAGAGGACCCGAGGCGCGGCCTGAGCTGCGCCCGCCAAGCCCAGGGCCGCGACGAGTGCGGCGATCAGTCGATGACGAGACCGTGCATAAGGCCGTCCAGGGTGACCTGGATCACCTCGTCCACCGGCGCCCAGTCGAAGTTCGGGCGGCCGATCATCAGGGCCACCACGCCGTGACAGGCGGCCCAGAGCGCCTGGGCCGCGCTGTCGCCGGTGCCGGTCCGCAGCCGTCCCTCGGCCGCGATCTCGCGCACCGCGCCGCTGAAGATTTCGTAGCATCGCGCGCTCATGTCCGCCGTGCCTTCGTGCCAGATGGTCGATACGGGGTGAACCCCGGCGAACACAAGCAGATAGGCGTTCGGGTGCTCGAAACCCCAGCGCATATAGGAATCCAGCATCTGCTTGACGCGGGTGACGGCGTCCAGCGGCTTGGCGGCGATGGCGGCGTTGCGTTCCAGGAGCTGGATGATGGTCCGCTCACAAATTTCCAGCAGAATCGCGCCCTTGTCGGGGAAGTGCATATAGAGCGCGGTGGACGAGACCCCGACCTCGTCGGCGATCTTGCGGATGGTGGCGCCCTCATAGCCCTGAGCCACGAAGATACGTTCCGCGGCCTCGAGGATTTCCGCCCTGCGAAGGTGGCCATCGCCCTTGGGCTTGCGCGCCGAGCGCCTCGTGGTCACTGCTGTCGTCACGGGAATCCTTTCGTCATCCGAACAGCTTGCAGCGGAAAGCAAAAGCCCACCCCGCGCAAGTCAGACCTGTAACAATGCGGCATCACGGCCTCGTGCGCCATACCGAGCCTTCCATACCGCGGACCCCAACAGGCCACCGCCCGACTGGACGCCGCGAGGCCGGAACGGGTAAGGCCAAGGCATGAGCAAGCCTGCCCCCACCGTGGCCGAAGCCCCCGGCGTCATGCGCACCACCGGCTGGGCCGACTACGCCCTGCTGGACTCAGGCAATGGGCGAAAGCTGGAGCGCTACGGACGCTATTCTGTTGTCCGGCCCGAGCCGCAGTGCCTGTGGACGCCTTCGCTCGGCGAGGATGTCTGGGCCAACGCCGACGCGGTGTTTGATCCGACCGACGAGGAGGACGCCGGCCGCTGGCGGTTCCGCGAGCAGCCGAAGGACACCTGGCCGCTGTCCTGGCGGGAGGTCAGCTTCAAGGCCCGCTTCACCGCCTTCCGACACCTGGCCTTCTTCCCCGAGCAGGCCGCGAACTGGGCGTGGCTGGACGAGAAGGTGCGCGCCGCAGAAGGCCAGCCCAAGGTATTGAACCTGTTCGGTTATACCGGTGTCGCCAGCCTGGTCTGCGCGGCGGCCGGCGCTGCGGTGACCCATGTCGACGCCTCGAAGAAGGCCATTGGCTGGGCGCGCGAGAACGCCGAGGCCTCGGGCCTCGCGGACAAGCCGATCCGCTGGATCTGCGAGGACGCCCGCCGCTACGTTCAACGCGAGGTGCGGCGCGGCTCGAAGTACGAGGGCATCATCCTCGACCCGCCGAAATACGGCCGCGGGCCGGACGGCGAGGTCTGGAAACTCTTTGAGAACCTGCCTGAGCTTTCGACCCTATGTGCTGAACTTCTTTCGGATAAGGCCGAATTCCTGCTGCTGAACGCCTATGCCGAGCGAATCTCCGGCGCAGCGCTCGCCGGGCTGCTCTCGGAGAAGCTGAAGGATCGGGGCGGCGCCATCGAGTGGGGCGAACTGGCCCTGGTGCAGCAGGACGGCGCGCGGCAGATCGGCATGTCCTTCTACGCCCGGTGGGCGCCGTGAGCGACCGCACCGTCACCTCCCTGACCAATCCGACAGTCAAGGCGGTCCGCGCCCTGCACCTGCGAAAGGCGCGCGACGAGACCGGCCTCTTCGTGGCCGAGGGGCTGAAGATCGTCACTGAAGCCGTGGAAACCGGCCACGCCCCGGCGATCCTGATGTACGGCGCCGAGGCGAACGGCCACCCCCTGCTCCGCCAGGCCATCACCGCCACGCGCGCTGGCGGCGGTGAGGTCATCGAAGTCACGCCGGAAATCCTCGCCAAGGTGTCGCGCCGCGACAATCCGCAGGCGGTGGTCGGCGTGTTCCACCAGGTGTTCATGCCGCTGGAGGCGCTCGCCCCTTCGACCGCGCCCTGCTTCGTCGCCCTGCACCGGGTGCGCGACCCGGGCAACCTGGGGACCATCGTGCGCACGGCCGACGCGGCGGGCTGCGGGGCGGTGATCCTGGTGGGCGAATGCTGCGATCCGTTCTCGGTGGAGGCCGTGCGGGCCACCATGGGCTCCATCTTCGCCGTGCCGATCGTGCGGGCCACCGAAGACGCCTTCACCGACTGGCGCGCCAAGTGGCCTGGCTCGGTGATCGGCACCCTGCTGACCGCCACCGTCGCCCACCACGAGGCGACCTACGCCAAGCCGGCCCTGGTCTTCATGGGCAACGAGCAACAGGGCCTGACGCCGGAGATGGCCGCCCTGTGCGACGTCAACGTCAAGATCCCCATGCGCGGCCGGGCAGACAGCCTGAACCTGTCGGTGGCCACCGGGGTGATGATCTATGCGGCCACGGCCTAGCCGCGGTCAGGTCCCGCGGGGCTTGGCCCGGGCGGTCGGCGCGGTGTTGGCCGGGTCCTCGGGCCAGACATGCTTGGGGTAGCGGCCGCGCATGTCGGAGCGCACATCCTTCCACGAGCCTTTCCAGAAGCCGGGCAGGTCCTTGGTGGTCTGGACCGGGCGATGGCCGGGGGATAGCAGGGACAGGGTGAGCGGGACGCCGCCGGCGACGGTGGGATGCTGTGTCAGGCCAAACACCTCCTGGACCCGAACATCCACGCGGGGGCCGCCCTCTGCGGTGTAGTCGATGGTGAAGGCGTTGCCGGTCGGCGCCGTCCAGCGCAGGGGCGCGGCGGCGTCGAGGCGGCGCTGCTGGTCCCAGGGAATCAAGGATCGCAAGGCCCCGTCCAGGGCGTCGGGCTTCAGGGCGGCCAGGGAGCGGAGGCCGGGCAGCAGGGGCGTGAGCCAGTCGTCCAGCTTGTCGAGGAGCGAGGCGTCCGAGAGGTCGGGCCAATCGCCGCCGCCCGCGCGCAGGAAGCCGACGCGCGCCCTGAGGGCCTCGGCGGCCGAGCCCCAGGTGAGGACGCTCAAACCTTCGTTGCGCACCCGATCGGCCAAGGCCGCGGCGATCAGTTTCGGGTCCGGATTCTCGTCGATCTGTTCGCGCAGGGTCAGGCGGCCGAGGCGGGTGATCTGCTTGGCGCGCAGGCGCCCCGCCCCGCTCTCCTCCAGCCGGCTCTCGACGACGAGATGGTCGGCGAAGGCCGCGATCAGCTCGACCTCGTCCAACGGGGCGGCCAGCAGGATGCGGTCGCGACGGTCGCCGCCCCCCAGTTCGGCGATGGCCAGCCACTTCTCCCTGGCCAGGGCGTCCGTGGGCTCGACAAAGGCCCCGCGGCCGCTGACCAGCTGGAACTCGCCGGTGGGGCCTCGCGCCTTGGCGATGCGCTCCGGGTAGGCGAAGGCCAGGAGCAGGCCGTCCTCGAGGGGCTCGCCCTTCCCGGCTCGCCCCGCCATGCCGGCCCAGCGGTCAGCCAGGGCCTTGGCGTCGCGGGCGCGCGGCGAGCGATCGCGCTCGAAGCTCTCCAGCCGGTGGCGCAGGTCGGCGTCGCGGCCGCCGAGGTTGCGCTCGGTGACCAGGGCGGCGATGCGCGCGGCTCGGTGCGCCTGGCCGGTCTGCGCGGCCTTGAGGATCATGTGGGCCAGCCGGGGCGCCAAGGGCATTCCGCTCAAAGCCTCGCCGTGCGGCGTCAGGACGCCGTCCTCGGTCAGGGCTTCCAGGCGGCGCAGCAGGGTGCGGGCCTCTGAGAACGCGGCGGCGGGCGGGGCGTCCAGGAAGGCCATGGCCCCCACGTCCTTGGCCCCCCAGCGGGCGAGGTCGAGAGCCAGGCCCGAAAGGTCGGCGTCCAGGATCTCCGGATCGGCGAAGGCCGGCAAGGCGCGGGTCTCGGCCTCGTCCCAGAGGCGGTAGGCGACGCCGGGCTCGGTGCGGCCGGCGCGGCCCCGGCGCGGCCCCGGCGCTGGTCGGCGGCGGCGCGGCTGACGCGGACTGTCGCCAGGCGGGTCAGGCCGCTGGCCGGGTCAAAACGCGGCACGCGGGCGACGCCAGAGTCGATCACCACGCGGACCCCCTCGATGGTCAGGCTGGTCTCGGCGATGGAGGTGGCCAGGACGACCTTGCGCACGCCCGACGGCGCCGGGGAAATGGCGCGGTCCTGCTCGGCGGGGTCGAGGGCGCCATAGAGCGGGGCGATCAGCACGTCGGGCCTGCGGACCCGCTCGGTCAGCAGGTCGGCGGTCCGGCGGATCTCGCCCTGGCCTGGCAGGAAGACCAGGATGCTACCGGTTTCCTCGGCGAGCGCCCGCTCGACGGCGCGGACCGCGCGGTCCTCCAGGCGCTGGCGGTCGTCGCGGCCGAGATAGCGGGTGTCGACGGGATAGGCCCGGCCCTGGCTCTCCACCACGGGGGCGTCCAGCAGGCGAGCGACCGACGCGCCGTCCAAGGTCGCCGACATCACCAGCAGCCGCAGGTCGTCGCGCAGCAGGCCCTGGGCGTCGCGGGCCAGGGCCAGGGCCAGGTCAGCGTCCAGGCTGCGTTCGTGGAACTCGTCGAAGATGACCAGGCCCACGCCCTCCAGCGTGGGGTCGCCGAGAATCATGCGGCTGAACACCCCCTCGGTGACCACCTCGATGCGGGTCCGGGCCGAGACCCGAGACTGCATGCGCACCCGGTAGCCGACGGTCTCGCCGACACGCTCGCCCAGCGTCTTGGCCATGCGGTCGGCGGCGGCGCGGGCCGCCAGGCGGCGGGGCTCCAGCATGATGATCTTGGCGCCGGCCAGCCAGGGCGCGTCCAGCAGGCGCAGGGGGACCAGCGTCGTCTTGCCCGCCCCGGGCGGCGCCACCAGGACGGCCGAGGTGTTTTCCACCAGCGCCGCCTGCAAGGCAGGCAGGATTTCCTCAACAGGCAGCATGCAGGGGGTCTATCCGCGCCCAGGGGCCGCGCCAAGCCTTGCCGCTTGACCGCCGGGTGAGCAGACCGCAGGTTCCGCGCAAGCTTAATTCGCGCGGCGGGGGGCCCGCCGCGATTGGGAGGGAACATGTGGCGTGTAAAGCCGCTCGACGCGATCCTCGCGACCGCTGAGAAGAAATCACTGCATCGATCCCTGGGGGCGTTCCAGCTGACCATGCTGGGCATCGGGGCCATTATCGGCACCGGCATCTTCGTCCTCACCGCCGAGGCCGCCCAGAAGGCGGGCCCCGGCATGATCGCGGCCTTCATCATCGCAGGCTTCGTCTGCGCGGTGGCCGCCCTTTGCTACTCCGAGATGTCGGCCATGGTGCCGGTCTCAGGCTCCGCCTACACCTACAGCTACGCCGTCATGGGCGAGATGATAGCGTGGATGGTCGGCTGGGCGTTGATCCTGGAATACGCCGTCGCCGCCGGCGCGGTCTCGGTGGGCTGGTCGGGCTATGTGGTCGGCCTGATCGAGAACGCCTTCGCGATCGACATCCCCAACGCCCTGGTGCTGGGACCGATGGATGGCGGGATCGTCAACCTGCCCGCCGCCGGCGTCGCCCTGCTGGTGACCTGGCTGCTGGTGATCGGCACCCGGGAATCGGCGGCCGTAAACGCCGTCCTGGTGCTGGTGAAGGTCTCCGCCCTGACCCTCTTCTGTGTCCTGGCCCTGCCGGTGATGAAGATGGAAAACTTCACCCCCTTCGCCCCTCTGGGGTTCTCGGGGGTGGCGGCGGCAGCGGCCTCGATCTTCTTCGCCTATGTGGGCTTCGACGCCGTCTCCACGGCTGCCGAGGAAACCAAGAACCCCCAGCGCAACATGCCCATCGGGCTCATCGGCTCGCTTGCGGTCTGCACCCTCTTCTACATCCTGGTGGCGTCGGGCGTGATCGGCACGGTGGGCGCCCAACCGGTGATGGACGCCGCCGGCGTCGGCCTGCGCCCTGGTAGCCCCGAGCTGACCGCGGCCTGTCAGTCGCTGGCTGACACCCACGTGGTGTGCTCCAAGGAGGCTCTCGCCTGGACCCTGCGGGAGATCGGCTGGGTCCAGATCGGGAACCTGCTCGGCCTCGCCGCCGGCCTGGCCCTGCCCTCGGTGATCCTGATGATGATGTTCGGTCAGACCCGCATCTTCTTCGTGATGAGCCGTGACGGACTGCTGCCCTCGGGCCTGTCCAAGATTCACCCGAAGTTCCATACCCCCCACGTGATCACCATCATCACCGGGGTCTGCGTCTCGGCCTTCGCGGCCTTCTTCCCGGTCGGGGTGCTGGCCGATATCTCCAACTCCGGCACCCTGTTCGCCTTCGCCATGGTGGCGATCGCGGTGATGGTGCTGCGAAAGACCGATCCCGGACGGAAGCGTCCGTTCCGCACACCGTTGGTCTGGATTGTGGCGCCCGTCGCGATCCTCGGATGCGCCTTCCTGTTCTTCAGCCTCGGGACGGACACCAAGCTGATGTTCCTGATCTGGGCGGCGATCGGGCTGGTGGTCTATTTCGCCTACGGCTTCCGCAACAGCCATCTGGGCCGCGGGATCATTGACGTGCCTGAACTGGCGGCTGACGCGCCGCCGGACTCGGTGCCCCCGATGCCCGGCGCGCAGTAGCGACAAGGAGAGGCCCGGGATCGCATCCCGGGCCTTTTCATATCCGGCCCAAACGCCGATGCTGGGGCCATGTCCGAGCAGGCCTCCCCAATCCGCGCGATCATCGCCCCGGTCACCCCGCTGGCGCAGAACTGCACCATCGTGTGGTGCGTGAAGACCAGGAAGGCCGCGATCATCGATCCGGGCGGCGAGGTGCCGCGTCTGCTGGCGGCGCTGCAGGCTCATGACCTGACCCTCGAGAAGATCTGGATCACCCACGGCCACCTCGACCACGCCGGCGGCACGGCGGCCCTCAAGGCGATCACCGGAGTCCCCATCGAGGGGCCGCACCGGGACGACGCCTTCTGGATCGACCAGATGGAGGCCAGCGGGGCCAAGTGGGGCATGCCCGAGGCCAAGGGCTTCACCCCGGACCGCTGGCTGGAGGATGGCGACACTGTCACTCTCGGGGAGACGAGTTTCGAGGTCTATCACTGCCCGGGCCACACACCGGGCCACGTGGTGTTCTTCCACCGCGAGGCGCGCTTCGCCCAGGTGGGCGATGTGCTGTTCCAGGGCTCGATCGGCCGCACCGACTTTCCGCGCGGCGATTTTCAGCAACTGATCGCCTCGATCACCGGCAAGCTCTGGCCGCTCGGCGACGACGTGGCCTTCGTTTCAGGCCACGGGCCCATGTCGCGGTTTGGCGTTGAGCGAAAGACCAATGGCTATGTCGCCGACGATGTCCTGGCCGCGAATTGAGGCTGGTTGATGCAGTTTCAGCCGTGAAATCTGTACGTTACGGGAAGGGCTGAAAATGGCGCGAATGGAACCCAGCACCGAACAGGTCCCCGCGACGGCCCGAATCCTGATGGTCGATGACGATCCGGGCATCCTCGACGTCGTCTCCGATTTCCTGGGCAAGCACGGCTACCTCGTCGAGACGGCCGGGGACGCTCGCGAGATGGAGCAGGCGCTGGAACGCGGCCCTGTCGACCTGATCGTGCTCGACGTCATGCTGCCCGGCGAGGACGGGCTGTCCATCGCCCGGAGGCTCAGCGGCGAGGGTCCCCCCATCATCATGCTGTCGGCGATGGGCGAGGACACAGACCGCATTGTGGGCCTGGAGCTGGGCGCCGACGACTACCTGGCCAAGCCCTGCAATCCTCGGGAACTCCTGGCCCGGGTCCGCGCCGTGCTGCGCCGGGCCGAGCAGCGCGGCCAGGCCAACAGCATCGGCGCGGGCTGCGAATTCGCGGGCTGGCGGCTCGATCTGGTCCGCCGCGAGCTGCGTTCGCCGCCGGGCGTGGTGGTGAACCTGTCCTCGGGCGAGTTCTCCCTGCTGCGCGCCTTTGTGGAGCGGCCGCAGCGGGTGCTGACCCGCGACCAGCTGCTCGATTTCGCCCGAGGCCCCGCTTCCGACGCCTTCGACCGCGCCATCGACGTGCAGATAAGCCGCCTGCGCCGCAAGCTCGACGACGGCGGCGGGGGCACCGACCTGATCCGCACGATCCGCAACGAAGGCTACATGTTCACCGCCAAGGTGAAGCGGGTATGACCCCGCCCTGGTCGGGCCGGCCGACCGCGTCGCTGTTCGCCCGCCTGCTGACCCTGATCGGCATCACCCTGGTGGCCTCGCAGGCGATCATCCTGGCGATGATCTTCATCCTGCCGCCGCCGGCCCCGGACTTCTACCGGCTGAGCGAGGTGGCTCAGACCTTCAAGGGCCGCCCCCCCGGCCTGATCGAACGGCGGCCGCTGGAACTGAAGATCGTCGACCGCGCCTCCTCCCCCACCATGGAAGGCCGCATGGTGCCCAAGATGCGCGCCGAGCTCGCCCGGGAGCTGGGAGTCGCCACCAGCCAGGTGGTCTTCACGGCTCCGTCGCGCCTGCCCGTCTCGGACCGCCGCGTCTTCCGCATCATCCGCGACCGCATCGCCCGCGATGGCGGCGAGCAGGAGGATCACTTCCTGATCGCGCCGTTCGAGGTCACGGTGCAGCGGGCCGATGGCCGTTGGGACATGGTCCGCCCGGCACCCCGCCTGGGGCTGGGGCTCGACCCCTGGCAAATTCGCATCGTGCTGTGGCTTCTCCTGTCGGGCGTTCTGCTGGCGCCGGTGGCCTACATCTTCGCGCGGCGGCTGGCCCACCCCTTCCAGTTGTTCGCGGAGGCCGCCGAGCAGCTGGGCCGCGACCCGAGAGGCGCCCGCCTGCCGGTCTCCCTGAAGGGAACAGCCGAGATCAATGTCGCGGTCACCGCCTTCAATGACATGCAGGATCGGCTGCGCCGCTATGTGGAGGACCGCACCGCCATGGTGGGCGCCATCGCCCACGACCTGCGCACCCCCCTCACCCGCCTTCGCTTCCGGATCGAGAACGTACCCGAGGAGAGCCGCGCCAAGATGGCGGGTGATCTGGACCAGATGGAGGAGATGATCTCCGCGGCCCTGACCTTCGTTCGCGACGCCAGCGGCCCCGCAGAGCGCACGCCCCTGGAACTGTCCTCCCTGCTGGAGAGCGTCTGCGACGAGATGGCCGAGACCGGCAGCGACACCCAGGTGGCGCGTGGCGACAAGGTGATCATCGAAGGCGACCCGGTGGCCCTGCGCCGCCTGTTCACCAACCTGCTGGAGAACGCCGTGAAGTTCGGCGGCCGGGCCCGCGCGCGGGTCTATCGCGATGCGACCAGCGCCTATGTGGAGATCGAGGACGACGGCCCCGGTATTCCCATCGAAGACGCCGAGCGGGTGTTCGAGCCCTTCTATCGCCGCGAACCTTCCCGCAGCCGGCAGACGGGCGGCATCGGACTGGGCCTGGCGGTGGTGCGCTCCGTCGCCCGCGGCCATGGCGGCGATGTGGTGATGCTCAACCGCGATGGCGGCGGACTGACGGCGCGGGTGCAACTGCCGCTTTAATCGGTGTGCGTCGCCGAGCGTCCGCCGGCCCGCGCGCCCCGTCGCCTGGGCCTCCGACGGCCTAGCAATCTGATTCGTTTGGATGAATACGACCGGCCGACAACTTTCCGCGCAACCTCTGCGGCGCCTTGAGGGTTTGTCTGAGCGTAACCGTAGTTGATGCAGCCCCCCGCATCTCCTCAAGGCACGCACAGTAGGAGCAACCCCATGGACCTCGATCCCAACGCCAAGCCGAAGTCCCGTCGCGGATTCGCCGCCATGAACCCCGAGCGCCGGCGCGAGATCGCTCGCAAGGGCGGCGCCAGCGTGCCGGGCGAAAAACGCAGCTTCGCCAAGGACCGCGACCTCGCGGCCTCGGCCGGCCGCAAGGGCGGAGAATCCTCCCGCGGCGGCGGTCGGACTCGCGGACCGCTCGAAGACTGAGCGCCCGGAGACTCGACGAGCTAAGCCACGGCCCCGATCTCTTCGGGGCCGTTTGCTTGTGCGCTGCTAGGCGCGGAGCAGAACCATGGCGAAGGCGGGCTCGGCGCTCTCCCACTGGCGCTCAAGGCGCCATCCGGCCGCCGCCGCCAGCTTGCCGAAACCTTCCACCGTGAACTTGTAGGAATTCTCGGTGTGCAGGCTCTCGCCGGCCGCGAAGTGGAACAGGCGGCCAGCGACGCGCACGGCCTGATCGCGCTTGCTGATCAGGTGCATCTCCATCCGGCTCTCCACCGCATTCCACACCGCGCGGTGCTGGAAGGCGGCAAGGTCGAAGTCGCCGCCGAGCTCCCGGTTGATGCGGGTGAGCAGGTTGAGATTGAAAGCGGCCGTCACGCCCTGGGCGTCGTCATAGGCCGCCACCAGAACGGCCTCGTCCTTCACGATGTCCATCCCCACCAGGAAGGCCGAGCCGTGGCCCAGCAGCCGCCTGGCGCTGGCGAGGAAGGTCACCGCCTCGTCCGGGCGGAAGTTGCCAATGGTGGAGCCGGGGAAGAAGCCCACGCTGGTCAGGCCGCTGACCTGCGCCGGGAGGCTGAGCGCCGTGGTGAAGTCGTCCACCAGGGGCGCCACCCGCAGGCCCGGGTAGTCGCGGCCGATCGCCTGGGCGGCGTCGTCCAGGGCTGACTTGCTGATGTCGATGGGAACGTAGGCGGCCAGCTGCGGGGCGGCGTCGAGCAACAGCCGGGTCTTGGTGCTGGCGCCGCTGCCGAACTCCACCAGGGCCGCGCCGGGCGGAATGGCGGTCGCCATCTCGCCGGCCTTCTCGCGCAGCAGGGCGGCCTCCGTGCGGGTCGGATAGTATTCCGGCAGGTCGCAGATCTCCTCGAACAGGCGCGACCCCTCGGCATCGTAAAAATACTTGGCCGGAATGGTCTTCTGCGGCCGTGCGAGACCCGCCAGGACATCGGCGGCGAAGCTGCTGTCGACCTCGGCGCGGGCGCGCGGCGCGCCGTCCCAGGCCAGGCGCAGCCCCGAGAACATCCAGCGTTTATCGGGGTGGAAGAAGTTGCGGTAGGTGGCCCGGGCATGGGCCGCCGGCGTCGCGTGACAGCCGCCGCGCAGCACCATCTGACCGCTCATGAACTTGCCGTTGTACTCCCCCACCGCGCCGGCCGCCGGGCTGAAGCCGGGATAGGGACAATAGGCGCTGCGGGTCCATTCCCAGACATCGCCGAACATCTGGCGCAGCCCTTCGCCGCCGGTGGCCGCGGCGGGGCCAAGCTGCCCCGAGCCCATGAAGTTGCCGGTCACCGGCAGGTCCGCGGCGGCGTGCTCCCACTCGGCTTCGGTGGGCAGGCGCGCACCGGCCCAGGTGGCATAAGCGTCGGCCTCGTAGAAGCTGATGTGGGTGACGGGCGCGTGGGGCGCGATGGCGCGGAGGCCCTGCAGGGTCATGGCCAGCCAGCCATGGTCGCCCCTCTGCCAGTAGAGCGGCGCCTTCCAGCCGGCCTCCCTGACCTGCGCCCAGCCCTCGGCCAGCCACAGCTCGGGCTTGGCGTAGCCGCCGTCGGCCATGAAGGCCAACCACTCGCCATTGGTCACCAGCCGGTCCGCCAGCTTGAAGGGGGCGACGAAGACCTGGTGACGCGGCCCCTCGTTGTCGAAGGCGAAGCCCGCGCCTGAGTGACCGATTTCCACCAGGCCGCCGTCAAAGTCGACCACGCTGGCCGGGCCGGGATCGCCGCTCACCGGCAGGGCCGTGGTGGGGGAATAGGCGGGCTTCAGCGGCGACTGGGCGAAGAGGTGCAGGATATCCATCAGGATCAACTCCTGATGCTGCTCCTCGTGGGCCAGGCCCAGGTCCAGCAGATCGGCGAGACCCTCGACGCCCGAGGACAGCAGGTGGTGCATGGCCTCGTCCACATGGGTGCGATAGGCCAGGACCTCATCGCGCGAAGGCCTCGTCAGCAGGCCGCGCTCGGGTCGCGGCTGACGGGCCCCCAGCGCCTCGTAATAGGAGTTGAACAGGTAGGCGTAACGCTCGTCGAAGGCGCGGTAGCCTGGCAGGTTCGGCTTCAACAGGAAGGTCTCGAAGAACCAGCTGGTATGGGCCAGGTGCCACTTGGCGGGACTGGCGTCTGGCATCGACTGGGCGGCCATGTCCTCCGGCGACAGGTGCCGCACGAGATCCTCGGTGGCCTGGCGGATACGATGATAGCGGGCCGCCGGCTGGCCCAAGGCGCTGCGAAGCGGTGCGGGCACAGGCCCTGCGTCGTCGGAATGCGCCATCGGATACTCCTGGAAACTGTGAGGCGCCCGACAGGCAAGGCGACGCCACGGCGAAACTCGGGCCTAAGTCGCAGAAACGCCCAACGCCGTTCTTCGTTCCATAAATTGGGTCTCGAGCCTGCAACCGCAAGTGGGAACAGATGGACTATGCCGGCGTTGGATCACCAACGAATGACGGCTGCGGTCGTCATCGAAACGCGGTGGGCGGACGAGGAACCCATGACCGGCGATGATGATTGGCGCGACGATGTCGCGCGCATGATCCCGGCGCTCCGGGCCTTTGCATGGTCCCTTTGCCGCAACGGGTCAGACGCCGATGATCTGGTGCAGGACACCCTGATCAAGGCCTGGTCCAATCGCGACAAGTTCGAGCCCGGCACCAACCTGAGGGCCTGGCTGTTCACGATCCTGCGCAACACATACTACACTCAGATCGTCCGCCGTCGGCGGGAGGTGCGCGATGAGCTGGGCGAATATGCCGGGGCCTTGAAAACGCCGCCGACGCAGGACTGGAGCGTGGCCATGCACGCCATGCAGGACGCCTTGCAGCACTTGCCCGCCGAACACCGCGAGGCCCTTATCCTGGTGGGCGCCGCCGGCCTTTCCTACGAAGAGGCCGCCGATATCTGTGGCTGCGCGGTGGGCACAATCAAGAGCCGGGTGAACCGCGCCCGGGCCCGGCTGCTGAAGATCATGGACGCCGACGATCCCTCCGACGTCATGGCCCATGAGACCATGGTGGCGGCCAACCGGGCCTAGATCAGCCCACCGTCTTGCGCAGCCACGCCAGCAGGTCGGCCACCACCTCGTCCCGGTTGGTCTCGTTCAGCATCTCGTGGCGCCCGCCCTCATAGACCTTCACCTCCAGGCGGGTGAGGCCCGCGTCGCGGTAGCGGTTCACCAGGGGATGCAGCAGTTCCAGGTCCCGGTTGATGGGGTCCTTGTCCCCTACGAAGATGTAGAGCGGCAGGTCCTTGGGGATCTTGGCGATTTCGGCGGGGTCGCGCAGGCGCGCGCCGACCCGGGCGAAGCTGTCGGCGGCGCTGGGCTGTCGGGAGAAGCCGCACAGCGGGTCGGCGATGTACTTGTCCACCTCGGCGTCGTCGCGCGACAGCCAGTCATAGGGCGTGCGCGGCTTGGGACCGTCAGCGTTCATCTCGTCCAGTTTCTTCGCCGGGCCCGCGCGGTCACCAAAGGCGGCGGTGCCCGACAGCACCATGCCGTCCAGCTTGCCGGCATGGTCGAAGGCGTAGGCCTGGGAGAAGAACGAACCCAGGCTATGTCCCAGCAGGATCAGCGGCAGGCCGGGATTCTCGGCGCGGGCCAGATCGGTCAGGCGCGCTAGATCCTCCACCACCAGTTCCGCGCCGTTCTCGCCGAAGTCGCCCAGCGCCTCCTTGGAGGGCGCGGTGTAGCCGTGTCCGCGATGGTCGTCGGCATAGAGGACGAAACCGTCGGCCATGATCGGGATCAGGGGCTCGGGGTAGCGGCGGGCGTGCTCGCCCATCCCATGGGCGATCTGCAGGACCGCGCGCGGGGCGACCGTCTCGTCGGCCCAGCGAAAGCCGGCGATGGAGGCGCCGTCCGCGCCGTCAAACCGGAACTGCTTCTCGGAATAGCTCATGATCCCTCCGTACGCTCTGGCGGCGCGATGGGTCCGACATAGCGCGCGGCAGCGGCGATGCACGCGGTTTTTGCCCGCCGCGCGGCCAAGCCTCGACAGGGCGGACGGGCGGTGGGACGACTAGGCCATGGCGTTTAAGAGTCTAAGTCCCGTCCTGCTCGCCGGCCTCGGCGCCGCGGCGTTCGTCCTGGCCGGATGCCAGGCCAAGGTGAGCCGCCCCCCCTGCCCGGCGGGTGAGGTCTGCCTGGCCTATGGCAGCAGCCAGGAGCCGGGGTCCCTGGACCCGCAGACCTCAAACCTGGTGGACGAGTTCACCATCATCGCCGACCTGATCTTCGGCCTGACCACCGACTCGCCGGAGGGAACCCCGATCCCGGCCATGGCCACCTCTTGGGAGACCAGCCCCGACGGCCTGACCTGGACCTTCCATCTGCGCGACGCCAAGTGGTCGGACGGAGTCCCGGTCACCGCTGACGACTTCGTCTTCGCCTATCGCCGCATCCTCGATCCGAAGACCGCCTCGATCTACGCCTACCTGATCTACCTGCTGAAGAACGGTCAGGCGGTGAACGAGGGCACGGCGCCGCTGAGCGCCGTCGGCGCGCGGGCCCTCGACGCCCGGACGCTCGAACTGACCCTGGAGCATCCGGCCCCCTACCTGCCCGAACTGCTGAAGCACCAGAGCTTCTTCCCCGTGCCCAAGCATGCGGTGGAAAAGTGGGGCGACGGCTGGGTGAAGCCCGGCCGGTATGTCAGCAACGGCCCCTACAGGCTGACGCGCTGGGCGCTGGGCGACCACATCGAGGTGGTGAAGAATCCGCACTTCTACGACGCGGCGAACGTCTGCGTGGATCGCATCCACTATTTCCCGACCCCTGACTCCGTGATGGCCGAACGGCGTGTCCAGCGCGGCGAGCTGGATGTGAACACCTCGTTCCAGTCCAACCGCTTCACCCGCCTGAAGGAGACCATGCCCGACTTCGTGCGGGCCAAGAACTCGCTGGCCACCGCCTACCTGTCCTTCAACACCCGCGACATCCCGGCCTTCCGCGACATCCGCGTGCGCCGCGCCCTGTCGCAATCCGTCGACCGGGAGTTCATCACCGGCAAGCTGATGCGGGCCGGGCAGTTGCCCGCCTATGGCTTCGTCCCGCCAGGAACCGCCGGCTACGCCCAAGGGGCCCGAACTGTCTGGGCCGGCAAGCCGCTGGCGGCGCGCCAGGCCGAGGCCAGGCAGTTGCTCAAGGCCGCCGGCCACGGGCCGGACAACCCCCTCAGCTTTGAACTGAAGATCGCCAACAGCCCCGACACCATCCTGCTGGCCAGCGCCGTCCAGGCCGATTGGGCAGCCATCGGGGTGGACGCCCGGATCGTGCAGAACGAGGGCCAGATCGCCTTCGCCGCCTATCGCAACCGCGACTTCGGGATCGGAGCCATGAGCTGGTACGCCGACTTCAACGACCCGGTCACCTTCCTGGGCCTGCTGAAATCCGACACCGGCGGGCAGAACTATGGGGACTACAAGAACCCGACCTATGACGCCCTGCTGGACGCCGCCGACCGCGAGCCGGACGCCGTCAAACGGGCCGACATCCTGCGGCGGGCCGAGCAGGCGGCGCTGAACGACGAAGCCCTGATCCCCATCTACTACGTCGTGAACCGCAACCTGGTGAGCCCGAAGATCACCGGTTGGGTGGACAATGTCGGCAACTTCCACCGGGCGCGGTGGCTGTGCCTCAAGAAGTAGGGCGAGGGTCTTGGCGGTGACGCAGGGATTCGAACCCTGGATACGCTTTCACGTATGACGATTTAGCAAACCGTTGCCTTAAGCCACTCGGCCACGTCACCATCAAGGGCGGGACCGATAGCTGTTTCGAATGCGGCTGGCAATCAAGGTCGAAAGGTTTCGTCCGGGCAGCGCCGAAAGCACGCGGTTCGGGGAACGCGCCACCCCGTTAACCCGACGATCAGACCCCTGCGGCACATTGCAGCTTCCCATCTGTGTGTCCGCGGCGCCTCCTCCCATGTCTTCCGTCGTCCAGTTTCAGCGCAAGGAAAGCCAGACCCCCGGCCCTGAGTCGCCAGCGCGCGAGGCCGAACCCCGGGTGATGGCGTCAGACCTGCCGCACGCCGAGCGCGGTGCGACCGAGGACCGGCGGGGTCCCTTCCGGCCCCAAGCCCTGATCCCCACCCGCGCCCGCCTGCAGGGCCGCGTGGTGGCGCGCATGTTCCAAGCCGGCGACGTCGTCATGCTGGTGGCGACTGGCGTGATCGCCCACGCCATCGGCGCGGTAGGGGTGGCCGGCCTGTCGGCAGCCTGCGCCGGCGCGCTCACCGTCCTGCTCAGCCTGTCGATCTTCCGCGCCTATGGCTTTAATCGCCGCGAAGAGCTTGCCTTCCACCTGACGCGCGTGACCGGGGCCTTCGCGGTGGGCGCGGGGGCCGCCTTCGCCCTGCTGCTGCCCTTCGTGCCCATGGCGGCGCTGGGCCACGCCATGGCCATTTGGGCCCCTGCGGCCTTCGCGGCGACCTATGCGCTGCACATCGTCTGGTGGCTCTGCGTGCGCCGTTGGCGGGCCAGCGGCCGCCTGACCCCCAACATCGTCGTGGTGGGCGCCACGGGCGCCGCCGAGCGCCTGATCGTCGCGACCCTGCTGAGCCGCGAGGCCAATATCCTCGGCGTTTTCGACGACCGCGCGGCCCGCAGCCCCGCGGGCATCCGAGGGGTGCCGGTGCTGGGTGACACCAACGCCCTGCTGGCCCACCGGATCATGCCCTATGTGGACCGGATCGTGATCACGGTGCCGTCCCAGGCCCGCGCGCGGGTCGGCCAGATGATCGAGCGCCTGGGCGTCCTGCCCAACGAGGTCAGCCTGTTGCTGGACGGCGAGGACGCCGCCCACGAAGCGGCGGCCATCAGCCGGATCGCCGATGTGCCGCTGGCCCACATCTCCGGCGCGCCGATGGACGAGCGCCGGGCGATCGTCAAGCGCGCCCAGGACCTGCTGATCGGTCTGGCGGCCCTGACCGTCGCCGCCCCCGTCATGCTGCTGGTGGCCATGGCCATCAAGCTGGATAGCCCTGGCCCGGCCCTGTTCCGCCAGCGCCGCCACGGCTTCAACAACGAGGAGATCGTGGTCTGGAAGTTCCGCTCCATGCGGGTCCAGTCCGCGCCCCAGACCAAGGTCCGCCAGACCCAGGCCGACGACGACCGCGTCACCCGGGTGGGACGCTTTATCCGCAAGACCTCGCTGGACGAGCTGCCGCAGATCTTCAACGTGCTGACCGGGGAAATGTCCCTGGTGGGCCCGCGTCCCCACCCGGTGGGCATGATGACCGGCGACATCGAATCCGCGCGCCTGGTGGCCGAGTACGCCCACCGCCACCGCATGAAGCCCGGCATGACCGGCTGGGCGGCCATCCATGGCTCGCGCGGTCCGGTGGACACCCCCGAGTTGGTCAAGCGCCGGGTGGCCCTGGATGTCGAATATATCGAGCGCCAGTCTCTCCTGCTCGACCTCTACATCATCGTCATGACCCTCCCCTGCCTGCTGGGCGATCGCGAAAACATCCGCTGAGGCCAACGGGCTTAACCGTTTGAAACCGCCTGGTCGGGCACACTGGGCCTATCGGTCGAAGAGGTTGTGGCGATGTTCTGGCGCGGGGTGATCGGCTACCTGCCCGTCAATGTGGTGCAAGGCGTCGTCGGCCTGCTGACCATCGTGGCCTTCACCCGCCTGCTGAGCCCGGCCCAGTTCGGCGACTACGCCCTGGGCCTCTCCGTCATGGCCCTGGTTCACACCGCGGTCTTCACCTGGAACGAAGCGGCCATGGCCCGCTTCTGGGCTGGGGAATCCGTGCGTGACGGCGGGGCGGACCATACGGCCACCGTCTATCGCGCCTGGCTCCTGCTGCTGGCGGCGCTGCCCGTGGCCGCGATCGTCGCCATCGCCCTGCCGATGACCCCGGGCCTGAAGCTGGCGGTGTTGGCGGGCCTGGCCACCGTGGCGCCGCGCACCTTCGTCAAGATCGCCCAGGAGCGCCGCCGCGCCGCTGGAGAGGTGAAGGGCGCCGCCCTGCTGGACATGGGCCAGACCCTTGGCGGCTTCCTGCTGGGGGCGGCCTTCGCCCTCGCGGGCCTGGGGGGGGCCGCGCCCCTGGTCGGGATGGCCCTGGCGTCCCTGGCCTGCCTACCCTTCATTGTCGCCAGCGAACACCGCCAGCAGGCGGGCGGACGCGTGGAGCGCCAGCGCATCGGCGGTTACGCCGCCTATGGCGTGCCGGTCGCCCTCTCGCTGATCCTGGCCCTGGTATTGTCGTCCACCGACCGATTCCTGCTGTCGGCCTTCCTCGATGAGAGCGCGGTGGGCGTCTACCACGCCGGCTACAGCCTCGCGAACCGCAGCCTGGACGTCGTCTTCATCTGGCTGGGCGCCGCGGGAGGGCCCGCCCTGATCATGGCCCTGGAGCGCGGGGGTCGTCCCGCCCTGGCCGTGGCGGCCCGCGAGCAGGCCCAGTTCATGCTGTTGCTCACCGTACCGGCGGCCACGGGTCTGGCCCTGGTGGCCCAGCCCCTGGCCCAGCTGATGATCGGCGAGGACCTCGCCCTCGGCGCAGGGCGTGTCACCCCCTGGATCGCCTTCTCCGGCCTGCTGGCGGGCCTGACCACCTACTACTTTCACCAGGCCTTCACCCTGGGCCGCAAGACCGGCTTCCTGCTGGTCGCGATGGCGGTTCCGGCGGCGGCCAATGTCGTGCTCAACCTGATCCTTATCCCGCGCTTTGGCCTCGACGGCGCCCTGTGGTCCACTCCGGCGAGCTATGGCCTGGGTCTGCTGGCCTCCGCCCTGCTGGGCCGTCGGAGCGTCAACCTGCCGATCCCCTGGCTGACCCTGCTTCAGGCCGTCGGCGCCAGCGCGCTCATGGCCTTGGCCGTCAGTCGCATCCCAGCCTATGGCGGCCTGCTGGAACTGGCCCTGAAGGCCACCGCCGGCGCCGCGGTCTATGTCGCGGTGATCGCCCTGATCGACGCCGGCGCCCTGCGCAGCCGCGGCCGTGACGCCCTTCGCACCTTCCGCGCCCGGAGCGCCGCATGACCGAAGCTGTGTTCGACAACCCCCTCTGGTCGAAGGGCCGTCCAGCCCTCTCCATCCTGACCCCCTTCAAGGGCGATGATCCGACGCCCCTGCTGGCGGCCCTGGCCCGGGAGTCGGCGAACGCCGAACTGGTGATCCTCGACGACGGCAGCAATGACCCTGAGCTGGCGGCGCGGGTGGAGACCGCCGTCGCCGCCCTTCCCTTCCCGGCACGCTTCATCCGGCTGGCGAAAAACGAGGGCCGCTCCAAGGGTCGCAACCGCCTGGTGTCCCACGCGCGCGCCGGCCATTACCTGTTCCTGGACAGCGACATGCTGCCCGACACACCGACCTTTATCGCCACCTGGCTTAGCCTCATCGCCGCCGAGAACCCGGCCGTCGCCTTCGGGGGCTTCTCCCTGGATCAGGCGCCGCCGCGTCCCGACCACGCGCTGCACCGGGCCATGGCCGGTCAGTCCGACTGCCAGCCGGCCGCCCAGCGGGCCCTGATGCCCGAGAAGATCTTCACCTCCAACCTGCTGGTCCGGGCCGATGTGTTCGCCGGCGAGTCCTTTGACGAGGGCTTCGCCGGCTGGGGCTGGGAGGATGTGGAATGGGGGATGCGGGTCGCCAGCCGCTGGCCGATTCTGCACGTGGAGAACACCGCCACCCACCTGGGCCTCGACACCGCCAGCACGCTTGCCGACAAGTACGAGCAGTCGGCCGGCAATTTCGCCCGGGTCGTGGCCAGCCATCACGCGGCCATCAGCCGCTATCCCAGCTACAAGGTGGCCAGGGTTCTCAAGCGCGCGCCGCTGCGCAAGCTTTGGCGGCCGATGCTGAAGGCCTACGCCCTCACCGAGGCCGCGCCCATCCGATCTCGGGCCTTCGCCATGCGGCTCTACCGTGCGGCCCTCTACGCCGAGGCCGTCTGATGGGAAACTATGCCGAGGCCTACTCCGCCGACCGGTCCCTGAAGGGCAAGCTTCGCCGGCGGCTGATGCGGCTGATCAACACGCGCCCCCTGGCGACGGCGCCCGCCAAGCCCATGGTGTCCTTCACCTTCGACGACGCCCCGCTGACCTCGGCGGTGGCGGGCGCCGCCCTGCTCGAAACGCGTGGGCTGGCCGGCACCTACTATGTGTCGGCCGGACTGGCCGGGACCCAGGCTCCCATGGGAGTCTGCGCGGATCCGGTGGACTATCAACGCCTGGCCAGGGCAGGCCACGAGATCGCCTGCCACACCTATTCCCACCTCGATTGTGGCCAGGCCTCAGGGGCTGCGGCCCTGGCCGACGTGGCCCGCAACGCCGAGGCCGTGTCCAGCTGGAACGTGAGCGAGATGGTGAGCTTCGCCTATCCCTACGGCGACGTCGCGGGGGGGGCGAAAGGCGCCCTGGCCAAGCGGTTCTCCACCCTGCGGGCCCTGCATCATGGGCTGGTCGAGAAGGGGACAGACCTCAACCAGCTGCCCGCCGTGGGGATCGAAGGGCCCGGGGGCGAGACGGTGGCGAGGAAGTGGCTGGCCCAGGCCAAGGCTAGGTCCGCATGGCTTATCCTCTATACCCACGATGTCCGTCCCGCCCCCTCCCCCTGGGGCTGCACGCCCGAGGTCCTCGCGCGGCTGCTGGATCAGGCGGTCGCCGACGGCTTCGACGTGGTGACGGTCCGCGAGGGCGCTCGGCGTCTCGGGATCTAGGTTCTGACCTCGCGGTCAGGCCAGCAGAGTTTCACCGCCAAGGCCACGAAGATCACCCAGCGGAAGTCGTTGTAGAGCACCGCGACACTCTCGGTCAGCGACGTCACGCCGTAGACGATGAGGAACGGCAGGGCGAGATAGGCGCCCTTGTCCCGGAACACCGCCACCACCGCCAGCACGAAGGTCTGCAGAAAGCAGAGGGCCCAGGCCGCAAGGCCGAAGACGCCGATGCTCAGCCACTGCTCGATCCAGCTGTTGTGGGAATGGTGCGGCTTCCAGCCGGCCTCCTTGACGATCTTGGGCAGCGGACCCCAACGGCTGGTGTCGTCCCAGACCGCGCCGTAGCCATAGCCGGTCCAAGGGCGCTTCTCGATCTGGTGGATGGCGGCGGCCCATACCTCGGTCCGGCCGGTGAGGGTTGCGTCCTTGCCCAGGGCCTTGAACAGGACGTCGGAGGCGAAGATGGCCACGGACATAACCATCACCAGGGCCAGGACGGCCAGCCACGAGGTGGCCACCCCGATCGCCGGGCCGCGTCGCACAAGGGCCACGAACATCAACCCCGCGACGGCCATCATCACCGACACCAGCGAGGTCTTGGAGGTGGACATGACCACGAGCAAAACCGCCAGGGCGGCGAAGGGCCACCAGATCTTGGCCCGGTCCGGGTTGAGCATGGCCGCGGCAGCCAGGACGGCGAAGCCCAGGGTCATGATGCCGCCGTGCGCGTTCTTGTCCGCCCACAGCCCGCGCCAGGCGCCCGGAAACAGCTCGTGCATCACCCCGATGGAGGGGACCGCCAGGGCCATCAGGAAGGCCGCGACGGTCAGGATCGCGAAGGCGGTGGCGAACACCTCGGCCAGTTCCGACCAGCGGAATCGCGACGCCATCACGACGCCGGCCAGGGTCGTGGCGTAGACGGCCACCACCCGACGCACCGTCAGGTCCGGAGCCGTGGACCACAAGACCGACAATCCGACGACCACCATCAACATGATCAGGAAAGGGGTTCGAATCACCGCGCTCACGGCGCTGAGCGGCGTAAGGGCCAGCAGGACCAGGGCCGCCCCATAGGCCGGCAGATAGGCAAGTCGGATCAGGCTGTCGAAGGTCTTGGAGCCCGCGTCGCCGCGCAGGGGAAAGACCCAGCCCTCGCTAAAAATTAGCATGATGAAGACGCAGGCGGCGAAGATCGCCAGCCGCCACAGGTCCACCTGCGGTCTCCCGCTGACCTCGGCGCCGGGCCAGGTCGCCTGGGTCACGGCAGGATGGCCTTCAGGAAGCCCGGCTGGGTCACCGTGACGCGGTTGAAGAAGATGCCAGCCACCGTGCCCCCGGCCGCGGTGATGGCGTCGCGAAGCTGAGCCGGGGCGCGGACATCGGCCTCGTCAGCGGCAACGACCAGGACCGTCTGGTCCATGAAGGGGGCGACGGTCAGCGCCGCCTGGGACCGTTCCGGGGAAGGGCAGTCGACGATGATCACGTCGGCATAGCGGCGCAGCGCGGTCCAGTAGTCCCCGGTGGGCAGGATGTGGACACCCTGACGGCCCTTGAGCCCCTCGCGGCGGAATCGGGTCACCCACCACCGGGCGGACCCGACCCGGTGGGCCGACAGATAGCGCGCATCAGGCCAGGGCTGGCCGTCGGGCCCGTGGGCCGCGGGCTGCACGGTAAAGAAGATCGAGCCGTCCGGACTGGCGGCGGCGGGCTCGCCCAGGGCGCCGTAGCGCTCAGCCTCGTCGCGGACAGCCAGGTATTGCGGCGAGGCCAGAAGGTCGAGGTCCACCAGCCACACCGACCGACCGGCGCGCTTGGCGGCGAACCAGGCAAGTTCGCGCGCCACCGTGGACGTACCCTCCCCGCGGCGCGCGGCCACGACCTGGATCACCCGCGCGCGGCCTGCGGCCGGCGCGCCCAGTGACGCCCACAGGTCGGCCATCTCGGCGTTCAGGTCCACCATCCCTCGAATCGATACACGCGTAAGGCTTCCAAACTACCGCAGTTCAAGGCGAACGGACCGCGTCCGTTCCGTAACGCTCCTAGTGAGCCTTCATCGGCGCGGTGGCGAGCACCGGCAGGTCGAGGGTCCGGGAGGCCGATTGGGCGGTGGGCAGGCCCGGCCGCAGGAGCATCCGCAGCAGCCCGGCGCAGAGCGCGGTGAAGGCGGCGAACAGGAAAGCCAGGACGATCACCGGCTTCTTCAGGCTCTTGCCCTTGGTTGGCGCCACGGCGCGACTGACGATGCGGATATTGTCGTTGGTGGTCGAGGCGATCTCGCTGGCCGCGCGGCTCTGTTCTTCCTTGACGGTGAAGTCGCGGACATTGGCCTGCAGGACATCGCGATCCAGGGACAGGGCCTGGAACTTCGGTTCCAGCTCGGCCAGGCGCAGACGACGCTCGGTGAGCTGGTTGACCTGCCCGGCTAGCGCGGCCTGGGACTGCCTCAGGGCCGCCACCTCGGCGGTGAGCTGGATTTTCTCGGTCTGGATGGTCTGGTAGACCGGATTGATGCCGATCCGCCTGGCGCCGTCCGCCTGGGTGCGGCCGGCCGCGATGCCGGCCTCCAGCTGGGCGATCTGAGCGTCGAGCTCCTGTACGGGCCGCGCGTCGTTCTTGTAGCGCGACAGCAGGTCTTCGCGCTGCAGCTTCAGCGTCACCAGCTTGTCGCCCACCGCGCTGGAGACGTCGCGATAGAGGCCCACCTCCTGTGACAGCTGGCCGAGCTGGGAATCCAGCATGGCCAGGCGCCCCATGCGGTCCTGCAGCTGGGCGTCGGTCTGGTACTTCTGCTGCTCGATCTGCTGTTGGAGCTGGCCGAGGGAGGCCTTCTCGGCCACGAAGTCGCCGATGCGGTTGTTGTTCAGGAAGGCCTCATAGGCCGTATCGGCCTGGATCAACCGCTGCTGGAAAGCCTCCCTCTGCCGCGCCAGGGCCGGCGAGGTAGGGTCGATGAGCACCGAGCGGCGGTAGATCAGGTACTCCTCGAGGAGCGTATTGAGCACCAGCGCGGCGGTTTCGGGATTCTCATGGGTGAAGCTGACCCGGATGATCGGAGTGTCCGGCGCTGTTTCGATCTTGGTGTTGGTGTCCAGGGCGCGCAAGGCCGAGCCCATGATCATCTTCTTCTCGAAGGCGGTGGCCGCGGCGTACTTGACCGCCATCTTAGGATAGATGCGCGCTAGGCCGAGCCTGTCGATCAACCGCTGCTTGAGGGCCGCG
Source organism: Phenylobacterium ferrooxidans (assembly GCF_042714595.1). Classification (NCBI taxonomy): domain Bacteria; kingdom Pseudomonadati; phylum Pseudomonadota; class Alphaproteobacteria; order Caulobacterales; family Caulobacteraceae; genus Phenylobacterium; species Phenylobacterium ferrooxidans. The sequence goes on from NZ_JAOTJD010000016.1 coordinate 35,797, forward strand.
GACCCGAGGATTTCGGTTTCAGACTGGATCAGGGCGTCGGCCTCGGGCACCGCGCCGCGGGCCGCGTCGCCCGACAAGGGCTCGTAGACATATTCCTGACCAAGACGGACCAGCACGCTGGCGTTGGCCGGATAGCTGGTTTTCATCGTGAAGGCGGCCGCCGCCCCCAGGACAAAGATGATCGCGAACACGGCGAGCATCAGATAGCGTTCCCGCCACAGTAGGGGGCCGAAGTCGGAGACGGCATAGCGTGGCCGCCCGGCCCAGTCGGTCCGGATCGGCTGATCGTGCGGTCTGATTGTCCAAGCCCCTGGCGCGGCCATGCGATTCCGACTGTTCTAGCCCTACGGAGGGACCGTGGCGGGGGACGATTAACGTTCCATTACCCATTGTCGTTAAGGTTTGCGGTCATGCGTCCCAGCCCGAAATTCGCCCTCCTCCTGATGGCCTGCGCGAGCCTCGCGCTCAGCGCTTGCAGCGCCCGGCTCCCGCGCATGGACCTGCTCGGACGGATCGACGAGCCAGAGAGCCGCGAGGCGCGCCGGGATCGGGAGGCGCGGGAGGACGGCGGCGGCTTCAACAACATTCCCTATGCGACCTGGAGCGACTACGAGCCGCCCTATCGTTTCTATCCGGGCGACGAGATCGAGGTCGCCCTTCCCTCCGCCCCGGAGTTGAACAAGACCGTTACGGTGCAGCCCGACGGGCGCATCTCCCTGCCCCTGATCCCGGCGGTCATGGCCGCGGACCGGACCGTGCCTGAACTGCAAGGGTCACTGTCACAGGCCTATGCCAGCCTGCTGCTGCGGCCGGCGGTGGACGTGACCCCCAAGGCCGCGCCCCTGAAGGTGTTCGTCGGTGGCGAGGTGGGCAATCCCGGGATCTTCGACATGGCGGGCGACGCCGACGCCCTGCGCGCGGTGATCCAGGCCGGCGACTTCAAGGTGACGGCGGCTCGGGACGACGTGATCATCCTGCGGCGCGGGCCCGACGGGCGGGGCATGATGCGGACGGTCAAGCTGGGCAAGGGCCTTCGAAATCCGAACGCGGACCTGGCGCCCCTGCGCCGGTTCGACATCGTCTACGTGCCGCGCAGCGGCGTGGCCAACGCCGCCCTGTTCGTTCAGCAGTACTTCCGCGACCTGTCGCCGATCCAGTTCGGATTCAGCTACGCGCTCGGCGCGCAGGCGGCCGGCCAATAGTCACGGTCAACGACGCCGGCGGGCGCCGGCGTCGAACGGCTCTCATGGCGTCTTAGCCGTGGGCCAGCCACTCACGCGCCTGGCGCTGGGCTTCGGCGACCTCATCGGAGGCCATCTCCTGGCTCAGTTCCTTGCGGTAGATCTTGGCTTCCATCGACCCGCGCATGGCGGCCAGGTTGAACAGCATGTGGGCCGAGACATAGTCCAGCGGCGCACCGCCCTGACCGGTCGAGTACAACAGGCCCATGCGGAACAGTTCGTCCCCGGAGGCTTCGGCGGTCGGCAGCGGCAGGCCGCCTTCCGGTTCCACGCTCGTAAGCATGACTAAATTCCCTCTCCTGACCGGCCATCCCCCATTCTGAGGGCGTGTCTCCGATCTTCACGGCACCAGAGAAGTCGATAGCGACTAAACATATGGTTAAACTGAAAGACTGCGTTGTTCGGCCGCACATCAACGCAGCATTCGCGGGCGTTACTCGCGAGGAAACCTCCACTGTTCGCTGCATACCCAAATTGGGCGCCTTCGCCGCCGGTTACCGCCGGGCGCGAGCCTTCATCGCCCTCCGCGCGAAGTGAGCTTACAGCCGCGCTTAGATTGCGTAGCCCTGCGAAACACACCCCTTGGCTGCGCGCCCGGGGCGGTTCGACCGGGAGAGATCGGCGTGAAGCGTTTTGGTTTGAGCATGACCGCCCTGGCGGCGATTTCCGGTGGCCTGGCGATGTCCGCCGCGGCCCAGGCCCAGTCCTGGGATTCCCGCTCCAGTTCGAGCTATTCCCGTCAGAGCCGCGAGGAATACTGCGATTGCTATGACTACGGCGCGCGCCGCGACAACTACCCGCACGACGAGCGCAGCCACGGATATCATGGCGGGCATCAGGACAACCGCCAAGGTTATGCTCCGCCACCGCCTGTGGGCGGCGCTTACTACGCCCCCGCCGGCGGCGGACAGAACAACATGGGCTACTTCGAGCAGTACGAGCCGGGCCGCAGCACCTTCCGGCCCGGCCTGATCCTGCCGCCCTACTTCCGCGGCTACATGGTCACCGACAACCGACTGGCCCGTAAGCGGGGCTATGCCTGGTACCGGGTCGGCAACGAATACATCCTGGCCAGCACCTCCTCCGGCGAGGTCCAGCGGATCGTCACCTTCCCCTGAACCGTGGCCCGCGCGCGGGCGTTCCTCGCAGGTCGCGTTCAGCCCCGGTTCAGGCGGATCGGGACATGGTAAATATCGAGGGATGTTCGCCCGTATGGGCGTGGTGAAGGAGACGTCGACGTGAAGCGTCTGATCTTGAGCCTGGCCGCCGTCGCGGCCGTTGCGGGCCCCATGGCCGCCACCGCCACAACGGCCCAGGCGCAGGGCTACTACCGCGATCATCGTGACCGCAGAGACTATCGCGGTCCTGACCGCTACGACCGCCGCGACTGGGATCGTGGCCGTCACAACGGCTACTATTATGGCGACCGCTGGAACTACGGTCCGCCGCCCCAGGCCTATTACGGCAACCCCTACTACCGCCCGGGCTATAGCCAGTGGCGGCGTGGGGCGCCGCTGCCGGCCTACTACCGCGGCTATCCGATGTACGACTACGGCCGCTATCGCCTGCGCCAGCCCCCGCGCGGCTACGCCTGGTACCGCGCCGGCAATGACTATGTGCTGGCGGCCATCGCCACCGGCATCATCTTCGAGATCATCAACAACAACTAGCCCGGCCTCGGCCTGGCCTCAGAAGGCCCCGGAGCTCAGGCTCCGGGGTCTTTCTCATATAGCCGGCGCTATTCGAGGCCGAGCTTCGCCTTGAGCAGTTGGTTGACCGTGCCCGGATTGGCCTTGCCTCCGGTGGCCTTCATCACCTGGCCCACGAACCAGCCAACGGCCTGGGGCTTTTCGACCACCGCGGCCGCCTGGCCCGGATTGGCGGCGATCAGGTCTTCGATGATCTTCTCCAGGGCGCCGGTGTCGGAGACCTGCTGCAGGCCCTGCTTCTCGACGATGGCGCGCGCGCCGCCCTCGCCAGCCCACATGCGGTCGAAGACGTCCTTGGCGATCTTGGAGGAGATGACCCCCTCCTCGATCAGGGCCACCAGCTCGGCGATGTCGGCGGGCTTCAGCGGGCTGTCCTCGATGTCCTGACCAGACCCGGTCAGCCGGGCGGCCAGCTCGTTGGTCACCCAGTTGGAGGTCAGCTTGGCGTCGCGGCCCTTGGCGGCCTCCTCGAAGAAGTCAGCCCGCGCCTGCTCGGTGATCAGCACGCCGGCGTCATAGGCCGAAAGGCCATACTGGCTTTGCAGGCGCGCCTTCTTGGCGTCCGGCAGTTCCGGCAGGGAGTCCTCGATCCGCTTGACCCAGGCCGGGTCGAGAACCAGAGGCAGGAGATCGGGGTCGGGGAAGTAGCGATAGTCGTGCGCCTCTTCCTTCGAACGCATCGAGCGGGTCTCGATCTTGCTGGGATCAAACAGCCGGGTCTCCTGGACCACCTTGCCGCCATCCTCGATGATCTCGATCTGGCGGCGGGCCTCGTACTCGATAGCCTGCTGGATGTAGCGGTAGGAATTGACGTTCTTGATTTCGCAGCGCGTGCCCAGGTGGCTGAAGTCGCCGGTCTCGCGGAACTTCTCGTAGGCGCCGGGGCGGCAGACCGAGACGTTGACGTCGGCGCGCAGGTTGCCCTTCTCCATGTCGCCGTCGCAGGTGCCGAGATAGACCAGGATGGTGCGGACCTTCTTCACATAGGCCGCGGCCTCGGCCGACGAGCGCATGTCGGGCTTGGAGACGATCTCCATCAGGGCGGTGCCGGCGCGGTTCAGGTCGACATAGGTGGCGTTCGGGTCCTGGTCGTGCAGCGACTTGCCCGCGTCCTGCTCCAGGTGCAGGCGTTCGATGCGCACGGTGAAGGTGGAGCCGTCGTCGTGTTCGACGATGACCTCGCCCTCCCCCACGACGGGGTCCTTGAACTGGCTGATCTGATAGCCTTGCGGCAGGTCGGGATAGAAGTAGTTCTTGCGGTCGAAGCTGGAGCGCAGATTGATCTGGGCCTTCAGGCCAAGACCGGTCTTCACCGCCTGCTCGACGCAGAAGCGGTTGATCACTGGCAGCATGCCCGGCATGGCGGCGTCCACGAGGCTCACCTGCTCGTTGGGGCCGGCGCCGAAGCCGACCGCCGCGCCGGAGAACAGCTTGGCCTTGGACGCCACCTGGGCGTGGATCTCCAGCCCGAGAACCATTTCCCACGAGCCTGTGCGGCCCACGATCAGCTTGGAGGTGTCAGTCATGACGCTTTCCTAAACCGGGCGACGCGCCAACGAAAGCACCTTGCGCGGGCAGCGATTTTGCAGCTTTGCTGACAGCGTAAAAACACCCCCTCGGGGAAGGGAACCCACCATGAAGAAGACCCTCGCCGCCGGCCTCGTCGGCCTGTCGCTTTCGTTCGGCCTGATGGCCGCCGCTCCGGCCATGGCGCAAGCCGCCGCCGCGCTTTCCACCGACTCCACGCCGATCGAAACCCTGGTGGCCAACCCGGCCGCCAAGGCGGTCCTGGAAAAGAACATCCCGGGCATCAGCACCCATGAAGCCTATGACCAGTTCAAGGCCATGACGCTGACCCAGGTCGCCCCGATGAGCCAGGGCGCCGTGACCGACGAGATCATCAAGAAGGTTCAGGCCGACCTGGACGCCCTGCCGAAGTAGGCAGGTTTCTGAACTAGATCAGGGGGCCCCCGCCGGCGACGGCGGGGGCCTTTTTTGTCACCACCAGCGGGTGGGCTTGGCGCGGAAATCCGCAGCCTTTTCAAGGGCTCCGCCGAGGGAGAACAGGGTTCCCTCGTCCAGCGCCTTGCCGATCAGCTGCAGGCCGAGGGGCAGGCCCTTGTGGTCGAGGCCGGCCGGGATGCTCATGCCGGGCAGGCCCGCCAGGTTCACCGTCACCGTGAAGATGTCGTTGAGGTACATGGCCACGGGATCGTCGGCGTTCTCGCCAAGGGCGAAGGCGGCGGACGGCGCGGTGGGGGTCAGCAGGGCGTCGACCTTCTGGAAGGCCTGGTCGAAATCGTCGGCGATGCGGCGCCGCACCTTGAGCGCCTTGACGTAGTAGGCATCGTAATAGCCGGCCGAGAGCACATAGGTGCCGATCATGATGCGGCGCTTGACCTCGGTCCCGAAGCCCGCGGCGCGGGTCTTCTCATAGGTCTCGGTGAGGTTGGCGCCGTCGACCCGCAGGCCGTAGCGCATGCCGTCATAGCGGGCGAGGTTCGAGGACGCCTCGGCGGGCGCCACGATGTAATAGGCCGGCAGGGCGTATTTGGTGTGGGGCAAGGAGACCTCGACGATCTCGCAGCCGGCGTCCTTCAGCCAGGCGATGCCCTGTTCCCAGAGCTTCTCGATCTCGGCGGGCATGCCGTCGACGCGGTATTCCTTGGGAATGCCGATCCGCAGCCCCTTGACCGACTTGCCGACAAAGCTCGGGAAATCAGGGACTTCGATGTCCAGGCTGGTCGAGTCCTTGGCGTCGTGGCCGGACATGGACTTGAGCAGGATGGCGGCGTCTTCCACCGTCTTGGCGATGGGGCCGGCCTGGTCCAGGGACGAGGCGAAGGCCACCACGCCCCAGCGCGAGCAACGGCCATAAGTCGGCTTGATCCCGACGGTGCCGGTGAAGGCGGCGGGCTGGCGGATGCTGCCACCGGTGTCAGTGGCCGTGGCCCCCAGGCAGAGGTCGGCGGCGACGGCCGTGGCCGACCCGCCCGACGAGCCGCCGGGGGTCAGCTTGGCGTTTGAACCCTCGGCGCGCCAGGGATTGACCACCGGCCCGAAGGCGCTGGTTTCGTTGGACGAGCCCATGGCGAACTCATCCAGGTTGAGCTTGCCCAGCATCACCGCCCCGTCGCGCCACAACTGGCTGGTGATGGTGGATTCGTAGGTGGGGATGAAGTTGCCCAGGATATTGGAGCAGGCGGTGGTGCGCACGCCTTCGGTGCAGAACAGGTCCTTGATACCGAGCGGCGCGCCGTCCAGGGCGCCGGCCTCGCCCTTGGCCCGGCGGGCGTCGGAGGCGGCGGCCATGTCGAGGGCCTTCTCGGGCGTCTCGAGGATGTAGGCGTTCAGCGGCCGGGCGGCGGCGACGGCGTCGACGTGGGCCTGGGTCAGCTCGACCGAGGAGAAGGACTTGTCGGCGAGGCCCGCCAGCGCGGCCTTGAGGGTCAGGGAGGTCAGGTTGGACATGATCTTACTCGACCACCTTGGGGACGACGAAGAAGCCGCCCACGGTCCTGGGGGCGTTGGAGAGCACCCGGGCGGAGTCGCCGCCTTCGCTGACCACGTCGTCGCGCATCGGGGCGGCCACGGCGACGGCGGAGGTCATCGGCTCCACGCCGTCGGTGTCGACCTCGGACAGCTGCTCGATCCAGGCCAGGATGCCGCTGAGCTCCTTGGCCAGCGGTTCGATGCGGTCTTCGGGCTCGGCGATGCGGGCCAGTCTGGCGACCTTTCGGACGGTCGCCGCGTCGATGGCCATGGGGGCCTCCTGATTGTTCGACGCAGGGGTTAGCCGTGCGGCCCCGCCTTTGACAAGCGATCCCTGTGCGGAAGTCGTCTCAGGCGGCCTGGGCGGCGGGCTCGGAGGCGCCGTCGAGGGCGGCCTCGATGGCGGCGAACAGCTTCTCGGCCTCGATGGGCTTGGCCACGACGCCGCTCATGCCGACGGCGAGATACTCGGCCACCTGCTCGGCCATGACGTTGGCGGTGACCGCCACGATGGGGGTGGGCGCCGCGCCGCGCTCGGCCTCGCCCTGGCGGATGGCCCGGGTGGCCTCGACCCCACCCATCTCGGGCATCTGGATATCCATCAGCACCAGGTCGAAACCGCCGGCCGCGAACAGCTCGGCGGCCTCGCGCCCGTTCTCGGCGATGGTGATATCGACGCCGAAGGGCTCCAGCAGGGAGGTCAGGATCAGCTGGTTGGTCTTGTTGTCCTCGGCCGCCAGGACGCGCAGCGGCGGGGCGTCGGCGTCGGGCTCCAGGTCGGCTGTGGCCTCGCGAGCGGGCGTGGCGGCGGCCCGCCTCTCCAGCGGAACCTCCAGGGTGAAGACAGAGCCCCTGCCCTCCTGGCTGGCGGCGGTGATCCGCCCCCCCATCACGGCGGACATCTCGCGGGCGACGGAAAGACCCAGGCCGGCGCCGCCGGTGGCCCGCGTGGCCGAGGCGTCCACCTGGCTGAAGGCCTCGAAGACCTCCTCGATCCACTTGGCCGGGATGCCGACACCGGTGTCAGCGACCCGGAACCGGACGATCGCGTCCGCGTGGTCCACAGCCACGGTGACCCCGCCGGCCGGGGTGAACTTCACGGCGTTGGAGACCAGGTTGGCCAGCACCTGGGCCAGACGCCCGGCGTCGCCGCGCCAGCGGCCCTGGCTCTCGGCGGCCACGGCGATGTCGAAGCTGAGCCCCTTGGCCGCGGCCGCCGCCATCTCGGCCTTGCAGGCCTTGCGAACCACGGCGGCGAGGTCGAAGTCGGCGACCTCCAGGGTGGCCTTGTCGGGCTTGGAGATCTCCAGAACGCTGTTGAGGATCTTCAGCAGGGCCTCGCCGGACTCGCGGATCACCGTCAGGCGCTGGGCGTGGGCGGCGTCGGCGGGTTCGCGCGCCATGATCTGCGCCATGCCCAGGATGCCGTTCAGGGGGGTGCGGATCTCATGGCTTATGTTGGAGAGGAATTCGCTCTTGGCGCGGTTGGCGGCCTGCGCCCTCTCGGTCGAGAGCTTCAAGGCGCGTTCGCGTTCGCGGATTCCCTGGGCCATGGCGTTGAAGCTGCGCTCCAGGGAGCCGATCTCGTCGGTTCCGGCGGCCTCGACCTGAACGTCCTGCCCGCGCTCCAGCCGTTCGGCGGCGTCCCGCAGGGCCAGCAGGGGCCGGGTGACGTTGCGGGCGAGCGCCCAGCTGCCGGCGGCGATCACGCCGACCCCCAGCAAGGCCAACAGCAGCATGGCGCCCAGCAGCCAGTTGTAGGGCTCCAGCGCGCGGGCCAGCGGATAGCGCAGCAGCAGAACCACCCGGTCCTGGGCGATGGCGGTCAGGGGCTTGATCACCGCCACGGCTGGGCCGATGCGGGTGACAGCGGCCTGGCGCTCGGATTTCGGCGCGTCGAGGAAGGCGCCCACCGCCTCCAGCTCGGCGGTGGAAACCGCCCAGGTGTTGGCCTTCCAGCCGCCGTCGACGCCGCGCACCAGGACCACCGGCTGCAGGGGGATGGCGGAGAGCTGCTCCAGGGCCTTCATCTCGGCCTGGTCCAGGCGGACAGCGAACACCACCCAGCCGCTGAGCATGGGGGTCAGGATGGGGGCGGAGACCGCCTCATAGGGGACGCCAGCCATGACGAAGACGCCCGAGGCGGTGTCCCGGGCGGCGATGGCTTGCAGCACGGCGTCCCTGGGACGGGCCCGCGACGTGCTGGAGGCGGTGAGCACCCGGCCGTCCAGTCCCACGACGAAGGCCGCGTCGATCCCCAGCCGGGCGCGCAGGTTGTCCAGGGCTGACTGGATGGTGGCCGCGTCCTGGGTGGCCACGGCGGCGCGGAAGCCGAAGTCGCGGGCCAGGACATTGGCGCCGCTCTCCAGCTCGCGGGAGCGCAGAGCCCAGATGCGGTCGAAGACCAGGCCGCTGACCGCCAGCTCGTCGCGGACGATGCGCTCGGCGTTGCGGGCGACGGCGGCATAGACCGCCGAGAGGATGACGAAGAGGATGGCCACGAACAGCCCCGCATAGAGCACGGTCAGCTTGGTGCGCAGGTGCGTGAAGCGGGGCGCGCGCAGGCTGGCGCCGCGCTGGAGCATCCCGGCCAGGTTCGGAAGCTTCGGCATTCCTGTCGGTCATCCCCGGAGGTGGCGACCGCCACCTGACGTGGAGCAATGACTAGCCGAGAGATTCTAAGGTCGGGTGAACACCGTTCGGGCGGGGTGCGGCAGGACGTCGCGGCTCGGCGAGCGGCCCCTGCAATCCGGTCATCGAATTACGGTGACAGTGCACTAAATTCAGCGACCTCGGCCTACCTGCGAAGGCAGGGATTTGAGTGCACCGTCACCGTAATTCTGAGCGCGGCTCGCGACGGGCTGCATACTAATTAAATGCACTGTCACCGTAATCCGCACCGTAATCCGTCAGCCACGCCCCTCAAGTTGCCGAGCCATGGCCTGGAGCGACGGCCATGGCGGGCCCTCGCGCAGGGTGTCGATGAAGTGGTCGGCCCACTGTCGGCCATTCGGGAACTCGTCGTCGGCGTCCCACCGCCACGCCGCGACCATCGCGAGAACCAGGGCGCGGCAGTCGCTCAGCAACGCCTGATCAACGCCCGGATAATGCTCGGGGACCGCCTCAGGCACGTGGGCCAGGTCGAACTCGATCGGCCCGAAACAACAGGTCTCAAGGTCGATGAAGAGTGGGCCGATCTTTGTGCTGAGCAGGTTGCCGGGGTGCGGTTCGCCGTGAAGCAACTGCTCGGCTGCGCCGCGACCGACAATCGTCGCCGTGAGGCTATGCAACATGTCGCTGAGAAGGCGCCGGTCGGCGTCGGCGAGCTCCGGGGTTCGGTCCCGGTTCGCCACGAGGTCCTGGGCTTCGGCGACCCGGTCGGTGAAATGCGGCGCTGCGATCTCGACGGTCCGCATGCCGGCGTGCAGACGCCGGAGCGCATCCGCATAGTCGGCCGGCGCGAGGTCCGGCGCGAGGTCCGGCGCCACGGGCGTGTAGTAGGTCCAGAGCGTGATCGCAAAGCCGTCGCGCTCGTAGACGCGCGGCGGAACCCTGGGATCAAGAGCCGCAGCAGGACACCCGGCCTCGGCGAGCCGCCCGGCCAGCCCAATCTCGAACTGCGCCACTTGCCCTGTCATGGGCGCGACCCGGGCGAAGGCGTCACAGGGCTGCAGACGCAGGGCCAGCTTGTTGGAGTTGTGAAGAACGACCGCGTTGTCGGTCTCGAGGCCAAGCGCCCTGGCGATCGAGAGGGCCGCAGCCACCGCACGCTGGAGTTCAGGGACCTGCAAGGGGTGCTCGCTTTGCGCTCAAGGACGGCCCACCGAGCGAAACACGAATTACGGTGACAGGAATTACGGTGACAGTGCACCAAATTCAGCGACCTCGGCCTAGCTGCGAAGGCAGGGATATGAGTGCACCGTCACCGTAATTCTGAGCGCGGCTCGCGACGAGCTGCATACTAATTAATGCACTGTCACCGTAATTCGTCACCGTAATTCCCAGCGTCACCCTAGTCCTGGACGGGCCGCGCGTGGTCAGCGCCCGGGCGGCGTGTAGTACACCTGGGCTCCGGGGCCGAGTGGGAGATCGAGGAGCACCCATCCGGCGGTCATGGCGATCCCGGCGATCATGAAGCCCAGGGCGTAGGGCAGCATCAGCGCGAGCAGCGAACCGACCCCGACAGTGTTGTCCCACCGCCTGGCGAAGGCGAGGATGAGCGGGAAGTAGCTCATCAAGGGGGTCATGATGTTGGTGTAGCTGTCCCCCATCCGATAGGCGGCCGTCGTCATCTCCGGGCTGACGCCTAGAAGCATGAACATGGGCACGACCACGGGGGAGAGCGCGCTCCACTTGGCCGAGGCTGAGCCGATGAACAGGTCCAGGAAGGAGGAGAGCAGCAGCACGCAGACCAGCAGGACCGCCGGCGACAGGGCCATGCCCTGCAGGGCCGCCGCGCCGTTGATCGCGAGGATGGGCCCGATGCCCGACCAGTTGAACATGGCGACAAAGTGCGCCGCGAAGAACACGAAGACGAGATACGGGGCCATGGTCCGAACCCCATGCTGCATCATCTCCATGACGTCGTCGGCGCCCTTCACGGCGCCCACGGCACGGCCGAACGCGGCGCCCGTCAGGAGAAACAGCAGGAAGAAGCCGGCGATCAAGGACGCGTACAGCGGCTGTAGACGGGCCGGGCCTGTGGCCGCCTCATCGATGAAGGGTGTGTAGCCCGGCCAAAGCGCCAGGGCCGCGAAGCCGCACGTGAGCAGCAGGGCCACAAGGCCGGCGTGGCGTAGTCCCTTTCGCTCTTCCGCCGTGATCCCCGCCTTGTCGAGATCGGCACGGAGTTCCTCATCGACGACCCCGCCCCACGGGCCGAGGCGCGGCTCGATAACCCGGTCGGTGAGGAACCAGATGATGGGGGTGAACACGCCGACGATCGCGAGAATGTAGTACCAGTTGCCGAGCGGGTTCATGGTCCAGTCCGGCTGGACAATCCGGGCGGCTTCCTGGGTGAAGCCCAGGAGCAGGACGTCGATCTGCCCCGGCACGACGTTTCCGGCGTAGCCTCCCGACACCGCGGCGAAGGCGGCCGCCAGACCGGCCAGCGGATGGCGTCCCGCAACGGCGAAGACGATCGCGGCCAAGGGAATGAAGACCACATAGGCGGCGTCCGACGCATGGTGGGACACCATGCCGATCAGCGCCAGGATGGGCGTGAGCAGGGCCTTGTGGGCGTTGCCGAGCGAGGCGCGGATCAACGCCGAGAACAGCCCGGACCGCTCGGCCACGGCGGCGCCCAGCATGATCGTCAGCACGAGACCGAGCGGCGCGAAACTGGCGTAGGTGCGCGGCATCTCGGTGAACAGACGCGCGATGTTCTCCTCGGAGAACAGGTTGGTCGCCCGGTAGGTCAGCACGCCATTGGCGAGTTCGGCGTAAGCCGGCGCCTTGTCGCCGCTGTAGGCGAGTGAAGCCTCCCAGCCCTGGCTCGCGCCGAACCAGGAGAGCAACATCAATAGGCCGATAAGATAGAGGAAGAGGACGGTCGGGTCCGGCAGCCGGTTGCCCACGCGCTCGATCATGCCCAGGAAGCCGCGCTGTGGGCGCCCGGAGGTGTGGCCGGTCATGAGAGTCAGCGCTCCGGTGCTTGCGGCAAGTTGCAGTTGAGCTGCGCTCGGGCCGGAACGGACGACGCTTCCCCGCTCGCGAGTCTACCCAAGTGTTAAGGCTGAAGCTAGACTGCGCCACGACCGCAGGCGCGCCACATCGTTCTGTGCCGCCAAGAAGGGATCCGAAGGGCGCCGGAACAGGCCTCGGCGGACGGGCCCGGCCGGATCTCCGCGATCAATCGGGACCTTGGCGGCCTCGACATCGGGGTGGGCCCTGGCGCAGGCGAAGGCCAGCGCCGGGGGATGACGCTCGGCGATGCGGGGGACAGGTGCATCAGTCCCTGAATGGAAGGTCCCCAAAGCCCGGCAGCCCACCATGGCTATTCCCAAGTCGAGGCGTCGCGCGGCTTGCTAGGGCGCAGCGGGCGCCTCGGACCGTTTGCGGGCCACGATGCAGGGACGGCGATCATCGCCCTTGGTGGCGTGGTTCTCGGCGGCGAGGATGTCGAAACCTGCTGCGCTGACGAGCTCGCAGAGTTCGGCCTGGCGGAAGACGCTGACATAGGGCGCCCTGCCGACCGCGCGCATGGCCGGCAACAGGACACCGCTCAGCAGCGGGTTCATGTCTCCAAGACAGGGCGTCTTGGAGACGAACAGACCACTCGGGGCGAGCAGGGTGTGGATCCGGCGCAGGGTTCCCGGCACGTCGCGAACCATGTGCAGATAGTTGAACCCCAGAACCGCATCGAACCGTCCGGTCTCGAGGGTCGGGGCCTCGGCGGTGGCGACCTGGAAGGCGAGGGCCGGGATAGGACTGGCGTCCTGCTTCTCCCTGGCGATCGCGATCATTCCGGCGGAAAGGTCGGTCGCCAGATAGCGCCGCACATCGCCGGCCAGTCGCAGGGCCGTGCTGCCGGTGCCGCAGCCCAGTTCGAGCACCTGGTCGTCCGGGTTCAGCAGCGCCCGGGTCCGATCCAGGGTGCGCTCATAGCCGCCCAGATCGGCAATGGCGTCCCTGGCGTATTTGCGCGAGATCTTGTCCCAGAACCGCGCGTCGCTGGCTGTACTCATGGTGGAGTGCTCCTGTGCGACGCAGAATAGCATATGCGTAAATCGTGCAAATTGCTGAAATTCGCAGGCATGATATACGCATTTGCATGAAGGCGATGGACTGGAACCATATTCGGGCGTTTCACGCCACCGCCGCCGCCGGATCGCTGTCCGCCGCGGCGCGGCAGCTAGGTCTGACCCAGCCCACCTTGTCGCGGCAGGTTCTGGCGCTTGAAGCCGATCTGGGGGTGACCCTGTTTGAACGGCGGGGCCGCAAGCTGGTTCTGAACCAGACCGGGATGGACCTGCTCGATCACACGCGCCTCATGGGTGAGGCGGCGGAGACGTTCGTTCTCGCCGCCAGTGGCCGGGTGCAGGACACCGGCGGGCGGGTCTGTATCTCCGCCACCGACACCTTCGCGGCCTATGTTCTTCCCGAGATCGTGGCGCGCATCAGAACAGAGGCGCCGCAGATCACGATCGCGATCGTCGCCTCCAACGAGATCAGCGATCTTCACCGGGGTGAAGCCGACATCGCCATACGCCATGTCCGTCCTGATCGCCCCGGTCTGGTGGGCCGGCATATCCGCGACACCGAGGCAGGTTTCTTCGCCTCCGAGGACTGGGTCGCCCGCAACGGCCTGCCCAAGCGTCCTGCCGATCTGGCCACGGCGGGTCTGATGGGCTTCGATGACCCCCGCTTCTGCGAACGCCTGCGCGAGATCGGTATTCCCATCGCCACCGAGGATCTCCGGATCGTGTCGGAGGCCTCGGTCGTGATCTGGGAAATGGTCAAACGCGGGATGGGTGTGGCCGTGATGATGCGCGAAGTGGCGGAGCGGACGCCCGGCGTGGTCAATCTCTTGCCGGACATGGCGTCGATCCCGGCGCCGATCTGGCTGGTCACCCATCAGGAACTGCATTCGAGCCCTCGCATCCGCCTGGTCCAGGCGATCGTGGCCGAGGAACTGGCCCGGATGTAGGGGCGGGCCGCTGAGAAGCGGGCCTTCCTGAAGCGGTGAAGGGCCCGGCCAGAGTCGCGGGTTGGCGGCGCACGGCGTGAAGGCCTATGGAAGCCTCATGGCCGTCGTCGACATCACCGAGCTCCCGCCCCTGCTGCCGCGCTATGGCGCGCTGGTGGGGCTCGACCTGGGGGAGAAGACCATCGGGGTGGCGGTGTCGGACACCACGCGGATGGTGGCCAGCCCCCTGGAGCTGATCCGCAAGACCAAGTTCACCGACGACGCCAAGGCGCTGTTCAAGCTGATGGACGGCCGCGAGGTGGCCGGGATTGTCATCGGCCTGCCGGTGAACATGGACGGCAGCGAGGGGCCGCGCGCCCAGTCCAGCCGCGCCTTCGCCCGCAACCTGCTGCGCCTGCGCCCCGAGCTGGTGATCGCCTTCTGGGACGAGCGGATGAGCTCCATGGCCATCAACCGCTTCCTGATCGACGAGGCCGACATCAATCGGGCGCGCCGCGCCGAGGTGGTGGACAAGATGGCGGCGGGGTGGATCCTGCAGGGGGCGCTGGAGCGGCTGCGGGGGTTAGGCGACTAGTCGCCCTCCCCCCTCGACGGCCTTTACCGCGTCCCTCAGCAGCAGGCCGGGATGTCGGCGCGGGGGGCGGCGGTGATCTCCGCGGTGGCCTCGTCCTCGCCGTAGCGGGTGGCCTCACCGAAGGTGTGGAAGGTTTCCCAGCGCAGGCCGGAGGGGTCGCTCACCCAGCTCTTGTCCGACTTGGCGTAGCAGCAGGTGGTGGCGTCCTGGTCGAAGGTGATGGCGCCGGCGGCCTTGAGACGGGTGGCGAGTTCTCCCAGTTCGGCGGTGCTGTCGACCTGGATGCCGACATGGTCGACGCCCCCTGCCCGCGCCCGCTGGGAGATGGCGAAGTTCACGCGCGGATCGTCGAGCATCCACTTGGCGTAGTCGTCCTTCACCACCGAGGCGGGGGTGCCGAACAGGGTCTCGTAGAACTGGATCGATTGGGCGAGGTCGGGGACGCTCACGTGGAGGTGGATGCGCTTCATGGGTCTGCTCCGGGTTCAGTGCTTGTCTGCCATTTCTATATTTCACGAATCTTCGAAATGTCAAGCGGGGCGGGCGGGAAGGTGCGGGTGCGATCCTCACCTCTGCGACAGCTGTGGGCGAAAAGGCGAGTTCGCTTGGCGCCGCGGGCGGCCTCCGCTACGACGCGCCTTTAATGACAACCCTGCCCCCTGGTCTGAACGAGGTTCTTGGCAGAACCTTCCCGTTCCCGCGGCGACACTTCCTGTCCGTCACCGATCTGAACGAGGTGGAGGTGGCCAGCCTCCTGGATCTCGCCGACGGCTTTGTGTCGCTCAACCGCCAAACCTCCAAGAAGCTCGACCTGTTGAAGGGTCGGACGCTGATGAATCTCTTCTTCGAGAATTCGACGCGGACCCAGAGCTCCTTCGAGCTGGCCGGCAAGCGGCTGGGGGCCGACGTGGTCAATATGAGCCCGCGGTCGTCGTCGATCGCCAAGGGCGAGACCCTGATCGACACCGCCGTGACCCTGAACGCCATGCAGCCGGACCTGCTGGTGGTGCGCCACGCCTCCTCCGGCGCGGCCAGCCTGCTGGCGCAGAAGGTCACCTGCTCGGTGATCAACGCCGGCGACGGCCAGCACGAGCACCCGACCCAGGCCCTGCTGGACGCGCTGTCCATGCGGCGCGCCTTCGGGCGGATCGCGGGCTTGAGGGTCGCCATCTGCGGCGACGTCCTGCACAGCCGCGTGGCGCGGTCCAATGTCAGCCTGCTGCAGATGCTGGGGGCCGAGGTCCGGCTGGTGGGGCCGCCGACCCTGATGCCGGCCGCCGTCGACCGCTGGAAGGCCCAGGTGTTCCACAACATGCGCGAGGGCATCGAGGGCTGCGACGTGGTGATGATGCTGCGCCTGCAGCTGGAGCGCATGGACGGGGTGATGGCGCCGTCGCAGCGGGAGTATTTCCGCTTCTACGGCCTGGACCGCGAGAAGCTGGCCTGCGCCGCGCCGGGCGTGCGGGTGATGCATCCGGGGCCGATGAACCGGGGCGTGGAGATCGATTCCGACGTGGCCGACGACCTGTCGGTCAGCCTGATCCAGGATCAGGTGGAGATGGGGGTGGCCGCGCGGATGGCGGTGCTGGCCTCCATGGCCGCCCGACTGGACAACGACTGATGCGCGCAGTGGGGGTGTTCTGCGGCGCGAGCCCTGGCGGCGACCCGGCCTATATGGAGGCCGCCCGCGCCATGGGCGTCGCCATCGCCGGCCGGGGCCTGGCCCTGGTCTATGGCGGGGCCAAGGTCGGGCTTATGGGCGGCCTCGCCGACGCCGCCCTGGCGGCCGGGGGCGAGGTGTTCGGAGTGATGCCCGAGGCGCTGATGGACAAGGAGATCGCCCATACCGGCCTGACCCGGCTCGACGTCGTGCCCTCCATGCACGAGCGCAAGGCGCGGATGGCGGAGATGGCCGACGGCTTTGTCGCCCTGCCCGGCGGGGTGGGCACGATGGAGGAGATCTTCGAGATCTGGACCTGGGGCCAGCTGGGCTTCCACGCCAAGCCGGCGGGGTTCCTCAACGTGCTGGGATACTTCGATCACCTGCGGGCCTTTGTGGACCACGCGGTGGGCGAGGCGTTCCTGAAGGCGCCGCACCGCGACATGCTGGTGTTCAGCCAGGACTGCGGGGCGATGCTGGACGCGCTCGCCGCCTACAAGCCGCCGGTCGTGGAAAAATGGATCGGACGGCAGGAACTATGAGCGCGCAGCCGACCGCCTTCGTGAACGCCCGCATCGTCGATCCGGCCAGCGGCTGGGACGGCCCCGGCGCCCTGCTTGTGCAGGGCGGCAAGATCGCCGACGTCAGCCACGGCGGCGACCTGGGGAGCCTGTCGCCCGACATCGAGGTGATTGACGCCCGCGGCGCCATGCTGGCGCCCGGCCTGGTGGACCTGCGGGTCAAGACCGGGGAGCCAGGTTCGGAGACCAAGGAGACGCTGAAGTCGGCGGGGCTGGCCGCGGCGGCCGGCGGGGTGACCTCCATCGTGCTGCAGCCCGACACCGATCCGGTGATCGACGAAGCCTCGGTGGTGGACTTCATCCTGCGCCGGACGCGGGATATCGAGCTGGTCCACGTCTACCCGGCCGGGGCGGCCACCAAGGGGGCGCGGGGCGAGCGGATGGCCGAGATCGGCCTGATGGCCGAGGCGGGCTGCGTCTATGTCACCGACGCCGACCGGCCGATCGTGGACTCCAAGGTGCTGCGCCGGGTGCTGGCTTACGCCAAGAGCTTCGGGGTTCTGGTGGCCCACCGCCCGGCCGACCCCTGGCTGAGCGCCGGCGCGGCGGCCACCGAGGGGGAGTTCGCCGGCCGCATGGGCCTGCCCAGCGTGCCGACCTTCGCCGAGAAGATCATGCTGGAGCGCGACCTGGCCCTGGTGGAGATGACCGGGGCGCCGTTCCTGGTGGACCAGGTGACCACCGCCTGCGCCCTGGAGACCCTGGCGCGGGGCAAGGCCCGGGGCCTGCCGATCACGGCGACGACCTCGATCAACCACCTGTCGTTCAACGAGATCGACATCGGCGACTACCGCACCTTCATGAAGTTCGATCCGCCGGTGCGCGGCGAGGACGACCGCCAGGCGGTGATCGAGGCCCTGGCCACGGGGCTGATCGACATCGTGGTCTCGGCCCACGCCCCGGCGCCGGCCGAGGACAAGCGCCTGCCCTATGATGAGGCCGCGCCCGGCGCCATCGGCTTGCAGACCCTGCTGCCGGCCCTGCTGGCCTTCCACCACGAGGGGCGGATCCCGCTGATCGACCTGATGGCGGCGGTGACCAGCCGGCCGGCCAGGCTGCTGGGCCTGAACGCCGGGACGCTGTCCAAGGGCGCGCCGGCCGACCTGGTGCTGTGCGACCTGAACGCCCCCATCGTCATCGACGCCGACCGGCTGCGCTCGAAGTCCAAGAACTCCCCCTTCGATGGCCGCCGCCTGCAGGGCGAGATCCGCATGACCCTGGTGGACGGCCGCGTCGTCTATCGGGTCTGAGGTTGTCTGCGGCCGCGCCGCGACCTAGGTTCCGGCCGAAACTTAGCCAATTGGCGATATGACGAACGCACTCGCCTTCAAGGCCCTGGGCAACGACCGCCGGCTGCAGATCCTGGCCTGGTTGAAGGACCCGCGCGCCAATTTCCCGCCGCAGGTGGACGGGGACCTGGTGGAGGACGGGGTCTGCGGCGTGCGGATCGCCGAGAAGCTGGGGGTCAGCCAGCCGACCCTGTCGGAACACATGCGGGTGCTGACCCAGGCCGGGCTGGTGACGCCCAGGCGCATCAAGCAGTGGACCTTCTATCGGCGCGACGAGGCGGCGCTGGCCGCCCTGACCGCCGTGCTGGCGCAAGAGGTCTGATCCGTGCGCCAGGTGGTGATGGTCTCGGGCGCGCCGGGGGCGGGCAAGTCGACCCTGGCCCTGCCGCTGGCCCAGGCCCTGGCCCTGCCCCTGCTGTCCAAGGACGTGATCAAGGAGCGGCTGGCCGACGTGCTGGGGCAGCGGGCCGAGCCGGAGGTCTGGACCAAGGCGCTCGGCAGCGCGTCCATGGAGCTGATCTGGACCCTGGCGGCGCTGTCACCCGCCGTGGTGCTGGAGGCCAATTTCCGGCCCAGGAGCGCCTATGAGCGCCGCATGCTGACCGGGCTGGGCGGCCGGCTGGTGGAGGTCTATTGCCGCTGCCCGCCGGACGAGGCCAGCCGGCGGTATTCGGCGCGGTCGCTGATCGGGGAACGCCACGCCATCCACACCCTGCGCGACCTGCCCGCATCCCTGCTGGCGGAGTACGACGGGCCGGTGGGCCTGGGCCGGGTGATCGAGGTCGACACCACGGCGCCGGTGGATATCACGGCCCTGGCGGTCAGGGTCCGCGCCGCGCTGGATGACGAGAGCGCGCCGGAAGGCTAGGCTCTCGGCAATTGGGGGGAATTACATGCTTGAGTCACTCAGTCCCGCGCTGATCGCCGCGGCCGTCATCGGCGGCTACCTGCTGGGCTCCATTCCGTTCGGCGTCATCGCCACCCGGCTGGGGGGCGCGGGCGACCTGCGCAATATCGGCTCGGGCAATATCGGGGCGACCAACGTCCTGCGCACCGGCCGCAAGGACCTGGCGGCCATCACCCTGCTGGGGGACGGCGGCAAGGGGGCGGTGGCGGTGCTGATCGCCTGGCTGGCGACGCGGGAGAGCACCAAGGACGTCCAGGCCCTGCTGACCTCCATCGCCGCGGCGAGCGCCTTCCTGGGACACCTGTTCCCCGTCTGGCTGAAGTTCAAGGGCGGCAAGGGGGTGGCCACCTTCTTCGGCACCCTGCTGGCGGCGGCCTGGCCCGTGGGGATCGCGGCGGGCGCGACCTGGATCGTCATGGCCTTCCTGTTCCGGATCTCCTCGCTGGCGGCCCTGACCGCCGTAGCGCTCGCCCCGATCTACGCCGCCTTCGTCTTCGACCGGCCCCTGCCCATCGCCTGGCTCGCCCTGTTCATGGCGGTGCTGATCTATTTCCGCCACGCCGAGAACATCCGCCGCCTGCTGAAGGGCGAGGAGCCGCGCATCGGGGGCGACAAGAAGGACCCCGCTTGAGCCGAACCCTGACCGAGGCCGGGCGGCGCGACTGGCTACGGCTGGCGCGCACCGAGAATGTGGGGCCGGTCACCTTCGACCAGCTGATCTCCCGCTATGGCGAGGCCTCCTTGGCCCTGGCCGCCCTGCCGGACCTCGCGCGGCGCGGGGGGCGGGTGTCGCCGCTCGGCGTGCCGAGCGTCGAGGATGTCGAGGCCGAGCTGACCGACGGCGCCGCCCTGGGCGCCCGCCTGCTCTGCGCCTGCGAGGCGGAATTCCCTCAGCCCCTGGCGGCGCTCGATCCACCGCCACCGGTGCTATGGGCCTGGGGGGACGCCCAGCTTCTGCAGCGCTCGATCGTCGCCGTGGTGGGGGCGCGGGTCGCCTCGGCCGCGGGACAGAGGTTCGCTCGCGGCCTGGCCAGCGACCTGGGGCAGGCGGGACAGGTGATCGTTTCGGGCCTGGCGCGGGGCGTGGACGGCGCGGCGCACGAGGGGTCGCTGCCCACCGGGACCATCGCCGTCCTGGGCGGCGGGATCGCCGACATCTATCCGCCGGAGCACCGCGACCTGCACGCCCGCATCGTCGAGGCCGGCTGCGTGGTTTCCGAGAGCCGGCCCCGGCAGACCGCCCAGGCCAAGGATTTTCCCCGCCGCAACCGGATCATCTCGGGCCTCAGCCGAGCGGTCGTGGTGGTTGAGGCCGAGATCCGGTCGGGCTCGCTGATCACGGCGCGGCTCGCCGCCGAGCAGGGGCGCGAGGTGCTGGCGGTGCCGGGCTCGCCGCTGGACCCGCGCGCCAAGGGGACCAACGACCTGATCCGTCAGGGGGCGGCGATCTGCGAGGGCGCGGAGGACGTGCTGCGGGCGCTGGAGGGCTTCGGCGGTTTCCGCGAGCCGGACCAGGACCGCTACGCCGTGACCGCCGACATCTCGGATGCTGCGGCGGAAAAGCTACGCGAGGCCATCGCCGAGCTGCTCTCCCCCACCCCGGTGTCGCGCGACGAGATCGTGCGCGCGGCGCGGGCGCCCCTGCCCGCCGTCCTGGCGGCGCTGATGGAATTGTCCCTGGCCGGCCGCGCGGAGCTGCTGCCCGGCGGCATGGTGTCGCGCGCCTGACCCGGCCGTGCGGCGGGCAGCCCGGGGGCGGGCAGGCCCCGCCTCAATCCTGACTTGTAGAGCTTGAAGTGCAATCGGCCCGTTGACAGGGCCTAGGCGGACACCCCACCTTCCGGGCCCTTGAATTTCGGGCGCTTCGGCCCTTGGACCACCCTTAAAACCGCATGAACCTCGTCGTCGTCGAGAGCCCGGCCAAGGCCAAAACCATCAACAAGTACCTGGGCTCGGACTATAAGGTCCTGGCCTCGTACGGCCACGTGCGCGACCTGCCGGCCAAGGACGGCTCGGTGAAGCCCGACGAGGACTTCCTGATGCTGTGGGACGTGGACGCCAAGTCCGCCAAGCGGCTGTCGGAGATCGCCGACTTCGCCAAGACCGCCGACAAGATCATCCTGGCCACCGACCCCGACCGCGAGGGTGAGGCCATTTCCTGGCACGTGCTGGAGGTTCTCCAGAAGAAGAAGGCCATCAAGGGCGCCACCGTCCAGCGGGTGGTGTTCAACGCCATCACCAAGGCCGCCGTCACCGAGGCGATGAAGCATCCGCGCGACATCGACATGGAGCTGGTGGAGGCCTATCTGGCCCGCCGCGCCCTGGACTATCTGGTGGGCTTCACCCTCTCGCCGGTGCTGTGGCGCAAGCTGCCGGGCTCGCGCTCGGCGGGCCGGGTGCAGTCGGTGTCCCTGCGTCTGGTGGTCGACCGCGAGATCGAGATCGAGCGCTTCAAGAACCAGGAATACTGGACGGTCGAGGCCGATGTCAGCGCCGGGGGCGACCCCTTCCTGGCCCGCATGGTCAAACATGACGGCAAGCGGCTGACCAAGTTCGACCTGGGCGACGAGACCACCGCCCTGGCCGCCAAGGCCGCGGTGGACGGGGCGACCCTGAAGATCGCCTCGGTGGAAAAGAAGCCAGCGCGCAGGTCCCCTGCCCCGCCCTTCACCACCTCGACCCTGCAGCAGGAGGCCGCCCGCAAGCTGGGCTTCTCCACCCAGCGCACCATGCAGGCCGCCCAGAAGCTGTACGAAGGCATCGACATCGGCGGCGAGACCGTGGGTCTCATCACCTATATGCGGACCGACGGCGTGCAGTCGGCGCCCGAGGCGCTGGACGAGGCGCGCGAGGTGATCGGCGGCGTCTACGGCAAGGAATACGTTCCCGAGACCGCGCGGATCTACAAGACCAAGGCCAAGAACGCCCAGGAGGCGCACGAAGCCATCCGCCCCACCAGCCTGGCCCGCAACCCCGGCTCGCTGCGGCTGGAGAGCGACCTTGGCCGGCTCTATGAACTGATCTGGAAGCGGATGATCGCCTCGCAGATGGAGGCCGCCCGCATCGAGCGGACCACCATCGAGCTGGAGAGCGCCGACGGCAAGACCGGCCTGCGCGCCACCGGCCAGGTGGTGCTGTTCGACGGCTATCTGGCCGTCTACGAGGAAGGCCGCGACGACGAGGGCGACGAGGAGAGCGGCCGCCTGCCCCAGGTCAACGAGGGCGCCGCCGCCAAGGTGATCACCGCCCGCGCCGACCAGCACTTCACCGAACCGCCGCCGCGCTATTCGGAAGCCAGCCTGGTGAAGAAGATGGAGGAGCTCGGCATCGGCCGGCCCTCGACCTACGCCTCGGTGCTGACCGTGCTGCGCGACCGGGAATACGTCCGCATGGACAAGAACCGGTTCATCCCGGAGGACAAGGGACGGCTGGTCACCGCCTTCCTGGAGCAGTTCTTCAACCGCTACGTCCAGTACGACTTCACCGCCGCCCTGGAAGAAAAGCTCGACCTGGTCTCGGCCGGCGAGCTGAACTGGAAGGCCCTGTTGCGGGAGTTCTGGCAGGACTTCCACGCCGCCGTCGGCGAGATCGCCGAACTGCGCGTCACCCATGTGCTGGACGCGCTCAACGAGGCGCTCGGCCCCCACATCTTCCCGCAGAAGGAAGACGGCTCCGATCCGCGCGCCTGCCCCACCTGCGGGGCGGGGCAGCTGTCCCTGAAGACCGGCAAGTTCGGGGCCTTCATCGGCTGCTCGAACTATCCGGAGTGCCGCTACACCCGGCCCATCGCCCAGTCGGCGGATGACGCCGAGGGCGAGAGCGGCGACCGCGAACTGGGGGTCGACCCGGAGACCGGCGAGACGGTGTTCCTGAAGTCCGGCCGCTTTGGTCCCTATGTCCAGCTGGGCGACGGCGAGAAGCCCAAGCGCTCCAGCCTCCCCAAGGGCTGGTCGGCCGCCGCAATGGACCTGGAGAAGGGCCTGCGACTGCTGCGCCTGCCCCGCGAGGTCGGCGCCCACCCGGAAGACGGGATCATGATCACCGCCGGCATCGGCCGGTTCGGGCCCTTCGTCCTGCACAACGGCACCTATGCCAACCTGCCCACCGCCGACGAGGTGTTCGAGGTGGGATTGAACCGCGCCGTCACCCTGCTGGCCGAGAAGCGCGCTGGCGGCCGGGGCGGTCGCGGCGAATCCGCGGCCCTGAAGGACCTGGGCGCCCACCCGGTGGACGGTCAGCCCGTGAAGGTGCTGGCCGGCCGCTATGGGCCCTACATCAAGCACGGCTCCACCAACGCCAATGTGCCCAAGGGGTCGGACCCGCAAGACCTGACCCTCGAAGAGGCCGTCAAGCTGATCGCCGAGCGAGTGGAAAAGGGCGGCGGCAAGAAGCCCGCGAAGAAGAAGGCGGCCCCCAAGGCCAAGGCGGCGGCCAAGCCCAAGGCGGAGGCCGGGGCGACGGCGGCGGTGAAGAAGCCCGCGGCCAAGAAGACCGCCGCCAAGAAACCGGCCGCGAAGAAGCCGGCGGCCAAGAAGGCGGTAAAGGCCTAGGAATCGATGCTGCTGCCCGTCAGCGACTTCTCCGCTTCGGGCTACCGGTCGCTGGCGCAGATCGCCTATCCGGTCACCAACCTGGAGGTCTTCGTCGGCGCCAACGGAGTCGGCAAGTCCAACCTGTACCGGGCCCTGGAGCTGTTGCGGGCGGCGGCCACCAATACGCTGGGCGCCGAGCTGGCCCGCGAGGGCATGGCGGCGGCCTTCTGGGCGGGGCCGCGGCGGAAGAACGAGCCCGCGCGGATGAGCTTTTCCGTCGACCTGGCCGTGCCGGGCCGCCCGGCCGTGGGTTACCGCTACGAGGTGGAGGTCGGCTTCCCCTTCCCGACCGCGCCGGCCTTTCCCACCGAGCCGCAGATCAAGACCGAGCAGCTGTCCTATCTGAGCGGCGGACGGCCGGTGCGGCTGCTGGACCGCAAGAACGCCTCAGTGATGGCCCGCGACGAGGAGGGCCGTCCGCAGGAGGTGGACATCGACCTGCTGGCCTCGGAGACCGTGCTGGCCCGGCTGGAGGACCCCGGCAAGTATCCCGGCCTGGATATCGTGCGACGCACCCTGCTGGAGTGGCGGTTCTACCATGACCTGCGCACCGATGCGGCCTCGCCGCTGCGGCGGCCCTGCACGGCGGTGGCCAGCCCCACCCTGGCGTCGGACGGCTCCAACCTGGCGGCCGTGTTCGCGACCCTGGCCCATATCCGCGAGGACACCGCCGACCTGGACGCGGTGATCGACCAGGCCTTTCCGGGCGCGCGGCTGGTGGTTCCGCAGCCGGACCGCACCGCCAGTTTCGGCATGAGCTTCCCGGACTTTCCCCGCCGCGTGTTCGAGGCCGCCGAGCTGTCGGACGGGACGCTGAAGTTCCTGGCCCTGGCCGGCGCCCTGATGGCCTATCGCCTGCCCGCCTTCGTGGCCCTGAACGAGCCGGAGTCCAGCCTGCATCCGGCCCTGATGAAGCCCCTGGCCCGCCTGGTGGGCCAGGCCGCCGACCGATCCCAGCTCTGGCTGGTGACCCACTCCGAGGCCCTGGCCGCCGAGATCGCGGCCACGACGGTGGGTTCGGTGCGGACAGTGACCAAGACCGACGGCGCCACCACCATCAAGGGCCTGACCCGGCTGGGGACCTTCCGCGAGGATGACTGAGGGACAGGCTTTACAGTCCCCTCCCCGCGCCTAGAGTTCCGCCAACAGGTCGGGAGGACACCATGAAACTTGAAGGCGGATGCTATTGCGGCGCCCTGCGCTATGAGGCCGAGGGCGAGCCGATGATGCAGGCCCAGTGCCATTGCCGGGAGTGCCAGCACATCAGCGGCGGCTCGCCCAATGTGTTCATCGCCATGCCGATCCCGGGTTTCCGCTACACCAAGGGCGCCCCCAAGAGCTTCACGCGCCCCGATCTGGAGCGTCCGGTCACCCGGGAGTTCTGCGCGGAGTGCGGGTCGCACATCCTGGCCCGCTCGCCGGGCTTTCCGGCGGTGATCCTGAAGGTCGGCTCCCTGGACGACCCCAGCGTGTTCACCCCGGGCATGGCGATCTTCACGGTGGATCAGCAAGCCTTCCATCACGTGCCCGCCGGCATTCCGAGCTTCGAGCGCCTGCCGGGATAGTCGCCCGCATCGTTTGAGGAAGCGAGTTTGGCGCAGGCGCGTTACAAGAGCCCATGCCCAAGACTCGTGCGCCCAAGGCGTCCCGCTTCAAGTCCTCCGCGGCCAAGCCGACCCAGGGCCTGCCCGACCGCGAAACCCTGCTGAAATACATCCGCGAGGCGGGTGAGACCGACAAGGCCGAGATCGCCAAGGCGTTCGGGCTGAAGGGCGCCGACCGCAAGGCCCTGCGCGAGATGCTCAAGGAGCTGCAGGAGGGTGGCGAGCTGGGCCGTCGTGGCCGGCGCGGCCTGGCCCAGGCCGGCGCCCTGCCCCCGGTGGGCGTTGTGGACGTCATCGAGAAGGACACCGACGGCGACCTGATGGTTCGCCTGACCAAGGGCGACGACACGGGCCTGGTGCGGCTGGCGCCTGGGCGCGCCGATCCCATCGGCCCGGCCCCCGGGGTCGGCGACCGCCTGCTGGTGCGGTTCGAGACCCTGGAGAACGGCGAGACCGAGGCACGCCTGATCAAGCGGCTGGGGGCCAGCGTCCACAAGATCCTGGGCGTGGTCCGCAAGTCCAACCGCGAGGTGCGGGTCGAGCCGGTGGACCGCAAGTCCAAGGAGAGCCTGATCCTCACCGATCCCAAGGCCCAGGAGCTGCGGGACGGCGACCTGGTCCTGGCCCAGGTCGGCACCTCCGAGCAGCGTTATGGGCCGAAGAGAGGCAAGCTGCTGGAGGTGGTGGGCCGCGAGGACCAGCCGCGCGCCGCCTCCCTGATCGCCATCCACTCCCACGGCATCCCCACCGGCTTCCCGGCGGCCGCGGAGGCCGAGGCCGAAGCGGCCCAGCCGCCGACGCTCACTGGGCGCGAGGACCTGCGCCAGGTGCCGCTGATCACCATCGACCCGCCGGACGCCCGCGACCACGACGACGCCGTCTATGCCGAGCCTGACGATGACGCGGGAAACAAGGGCGGCTGGATCGTCTGGGTCGCCATCGCCGATGTGGCGGCCTATGTGCGCCCCGGCTCGTCCCTGGACGTCACGGCGCGGGAAAAGGCCAACAGCGTCTACTTCCCCGACCGGGTGGAGCCCATGCTGCCCGAGCGCCTGTCGGCGGGGCTGTGCTCCCTGCGCCAGGGCGAGAACCGCGCCTGCATCGCCGTGCGGATGGTGTTCGACAAGTCGGGCCGCAAGAAGGGCCACAGGTTCGTGCGCGGCCTGATGCGCTCGGCCGCCAAGCTCTCCTACGAGCAGGCCCAGGCGGCGATCGACGGCGAGCCGGACGATGTGACCGGCCCGCTGCTGGCGCCCATCCTGGAGCCCCTGTGGGCCGCCTATCGGTGCATGCTGCAGGGCAGGCTCGCCCGCTCCCCCCTGGCCATCGAGAGCGCCGAGCGCCGCATCCTGATCAATCCCGAAGGCGAGATCACCGCGATCACGCCCCGCGCCGCGCTCGAAGCGCACAAGCTGATCGAGGAGATGATGGTGCAGGCCAATGTCTGCGCGGCCGAGACGCTGGAAGCCAAGAAGACCCCGCTGATCTACCGGATCCACGACACCCCCAGCCAGGAGAAGGTGCAGTCCCTGGCCGAGTTCCTGGCCACCCTGGATATCCCCTGGAACAAGGGCGAGGCGCCGCGCACCGACCGCTTCAACAAGCTGCTGGCCGAGACCCGTGAGGGGCCGAACGCCGACATCATCAATGAGGTGGTGCTGCGCAGCCAGATGCAGGCGATCTATTCCACCGAGAACATCGGTCACTTTGGTCTGAACCTGGCCCGCTACGCCCACTTCACCTCGCCGATCCGTCGCTATGCCGACCTCATCGTGCACCGGGGCCTGGTCCGGTCCCTGGGGCTGGGGGACGACGGGCTGAGCGACCAGGACATCAGCCAGATGAAGTCCACGGCCGAGCAGATCACGGTGGCCGAGCGCCGGGCCATGGCCGCCGAGCGCGACGCCACCGACCGCTATGTGGCCGCCTTCCTGGCTGACCGGGTCGGGGCGACCTTCGCCGGGCGAATCACCGGGGTAACACGGTTTGGGCTGTTCATCCGCCTGGCCGAGACCGGGGCCGACGGCCTGGTCCCGGTGTCCAAGCTGGGGGGCGAGTTCTTCATCCACGACGACCGCAGCCACGCCCTGGTGGGGGAGCGTTCCGGCGCCCGCTGGCCTTTGGGGATGCAGGTGGAGGTCAAGCTGGTGGAGGCCACGCCGATCACGGGAGGCCTGCTGTTTGAGATGCTGAGCGAGCCGCAACCCCGCGATCCCAACGCCGCCCGGCCGCGCATCGGCGCCATCCGCCGCGCGCCCGGCTCCTTCGACGCCAAGCGCAAGGGTGGCCCACCCAAGGGGGTCCGAAAGGGCAAGCGACGCTAGGCTGAGGGTCAGAAATTTCGCCTGTGACCCTACGGCGCCGTTCCCTCGGGGAGACTCGGGTCATACAGTTGTTTCATGACCGATGCGAACCAAGCTTCCCGTCCCACCGAGGGCAACCGTGTGCGCCAAGCCGGCGTCAAGGCCGTCAAGCCGCGCGACGCCGCCACCCTGTTCATCATTCGGCGCGATGGCCCCAAGCCTCGCGTGCTGATGGGCAAGCGCCACGGCGGGCACGACTTCATGGCCAACCTGTGGGTCTTCCCGGGTGGGCGGGTCGACAAGACCGATTTCAAAGGCCCCTTCGCCACTGACCTGCGGCCCGAGGTGGCGGCCAAGTTCCACGCCCATGTCACGCCGGGCAAGGCCCGCGCCCTGGGCCTGGCGGCGATCCGCGAGACCTTCGAGGAGGCCGGCCTGCTGCTGGCCAAGCCTGTGGAGGCCCGCCCCGCCCTGGGCCCCTGGCGCGAGTTCATGGCCCATGGCGCCGCGCCCGACCTGGAGGCGCTCAGCCTCGTCTACCGGGCCGTGACGCCGCCGATGCTGGCCAAGCGGTTCGACACCTGGTTCCTGATGGCCGACGCCGAGCATCTGGTGAGCCTGGAGCGCCAGCCCGATTGCGGCGAGCTGGAGGAGATCGCCTGGTTCGACTTCCAGGAGGCGCTGGACCTCAAGCTGCCCATGGTCACCCGCTCGGTGATCACCGAGGTGATGGCGCGCCTGGACGAGCCGGAACGGCCCATCCCCTACATGCGCTTCCGCTCCGGACCGACAAAGCCAAGGATTCTCTAGGCGCCGATTGACTTTGGGTTCGGGATTCGTATTGTCCGCGGCTCTTTAGAACCCAGCCGGCGCGACTGCGCAGCCGGCCGCGCGAGGACCGACCATGGCGAAGCCCGCCTCAATTAAGATCCGCCTGAACTCCTCGGCCGACACCGGCTTCTTCTACGTGACGAAGAAGAACGCGCGGACCAAGACCGACAAGCTGGTCATGAAGAAGTACGACCCCGTCGTGCGCAAGCACGTCGAGTTCAAGGAAGGCAAGATCAAGTAGATCTGCCGACCGACACGAGATTTAAAAAACGCCCGGTCGCGAGACCGGGCGTTTTTCGTTCTTCCGCCGTCATCCTAGGCACAAGGCCTAGGATGCGGAGATGGATGACGGACGAGAGTGGCAAGCCGAGAGCCTAGGCCGCCCGGGCGATGACCTTGTTGCGGCCTGAGGCCTTGGCCTCGTAGACGGCCTCGTCGGCGCGCTTGAGCAGGGCTTCGGGGCGGTCCTCGGCCCCGAGCGTCGCGGCCACGCCGATGGAGATGGTGACGGTCAGCAGCTCGGCGCCGTTCATCACCCGGAAGGGCGAGCCGGCGACGTGCAGCCGGATGCGTTCGGCGATCCGCTCGGCGTCCTCGATCTTGGTGTCGGGCATGACCACCACGAACTCCTCGCCGCCGTAGCGGCACGGCAGGTCGATGGCGCGCACGTTGGAGGCCAGGCGCACGGCGAACTCGCGCAGCACCTCGTCGCCGACATCGTGGCCGTAGCCGTCGTTGATCTTCTTGAAGTGGTCGATGTCGATCAGCAGGCAGGCGACGGGATCGCCCCCGAGGGTGGCGCGCTTCACCAGGGCCTCCAGCTGTCCCACCATGTAGCGGCGATTGTGCAGCCCGGTGAGCTGGTCGGTGACGGCCAGTTCCAGGGAGTGATCGAGGTTGTCGCGCAGATAGTCAGTGTAGCGCTTGCGCCGGATCTGGGTCTTGGCGCGGGCCGACAGCTCCTGCGGGTCGATCGGCTTGGCCAGGATGTCGTTGACCCCGATCTCCAGGGCCTTCACCAGGCGCTGACGCTCGTCGAAGTCGACGATGGCCAGGACTGGCAGGTGACGGGTGGCCTCGTCGGAGCGAAGCTGGGCGGTGAAGCGCAAACCGTCGAAGGACCGCGCGGCCGCATTGACGATCACCAGGTCCACCGGACCCTTGGCGGTCATCAGGGCTTTTTCGGGATCGCTCTCGATGATCGGACGGTGCTCGATGGCCAGTTCAGAGGCGACGCGTTGGGCCTGGCGTTCGTGATCGTCGACGATCAGCACCCGGCCGCCAGAGCCGCCGAGCCGCGAGGCGGCGCCGGCGATGACCCCCATGCGACGGCCCGAGGCCTCGCGGTCGCGCAGTTCGTCGATCACCATCTTCAGGCGGGTCAGGCTGCGCACCCGGGCGAACAGCATGACGTCGTCGATGGGCTTGGTGAGGAATTCGTCGGCCCCGGCCTCGAGGCCTGCGATGCGGTCGGCGCGGCCGTCCAGGGCGGTCACCAGCACCACCGGCACATGGCGGGTCTCGGGATCGTCCTTCAGCCGGCGGCAGACCTGGAAGCCGTCCATGCCGGGCATCATGACGTCCAGCAGGACGATGTCGGGCTTTTCCTTGGCGGCGATGGCGAGCGCGGTCGGACCGTCATAAGCGATGAGCACTTCGTAGTACTCGGCCGAGAGCTTGGCTTCGAGGAGCCGGACGTTGGCTTCGATATCGTCGACGACAAGGATGCGCGCGGTCATGGCGGCTAACTCAAAAGACGACGGATGGTGTCGAGGAAGTGTGACACTGAAATGGGCTTGGAGATGTAGGCCTCGCAGCCGCCCTCGCGGATACGCTCCTCATCCCCCTTCATGGCGAAGGCGGTGACGGCGACCACGGGGATGTGGGCCAGTTCGTCATCTTCCTTCAGCCACTTGGTGACCTCCAGGCCCGAGATCTCGGGGAGCTGGATATCCATGAGGATCAGGTCCGGGCGGTGTTCGCGGGCGAGCGCCAGCGCCTGCAATCCCTCACGGGTCTGCAGCGTTTCGTAGCCTTGGGCATCGAGCAGATCATGAAAGAGCTTCATGTTCAGCTCGTTATCCTCGACGATGAGGACCTTCTTGGCCATTTTCGTCTGACGATCCTTGGTCTGGCGAATCGGTAACCGACCTCACCTTGAGCCCCTTGATCCCACGGATATCCTTAAATCCGCGTTAGTCGCATTCGGAGGCCCCCCGTGGCCGAACAGCCCCGCGCCCCTCGGCTCTCCGACCTGGGCGTCAAGACCGACAGGCCGCTGCTGATCGTCGACGTCGACGAGGTGCTGGGCCTGTTCATGCAAGGCTTTGGGACCTTTCTGGAGGGCCGGGGCCTGGAGTTCCGGGTCGACAAGTTCGCGCTGTTTCAGAACATCTACCGTCCAGGCGAGAGCGAACACCTGGCGATCGACGACGGACGTAAGCACTACGAGGACTTTTTTCGATATGGCTGCGGCGACATGACGCCGACGCCGGGCGGCGCCCAGGCCCTGCAGGGCCTGTCGGAGCAGGCGGCCATCGTGATCCTGACCAATGCGCCGGGCCCTGCCCGCCTGGCCCGCGCCCGCTGGCTGGGGCGGCACGGCATGGACTATCCGCTGATCCTCAACACCGGACCCAAGGGCCCGCTGGCGGCCGGCCTCGCGGCCCAGACCGCCGGGCCCTCGGTGTTCATCGACGATCTGATCTCCAACCTCGACTCGGTGGCGGAGGTGGCCCCTCACGTGACCCGCTTCCAGCATGTGGCCGACCCGAGGCTGCGCCCGCTAGCCCCGTCCAAGCCGGACCTGCACACCCGCATCGACGACTGGGACGAACTGCGGGCGGCCATCGAGCAGACTATCGGCTAGCAGAACAAAACGGGTATGGTCGCCCGCATGACCGGCCCCGTGGAGAAAGAGTCGTGAGCGCGCTCTGCCGCGACTGCTTCCATCATGGCGACTTCGAGCGCAGGTGCCCCGCCTGCGGCTCGCCGCGGATCGTCGCGCACGCCGAGCTGGACAGCCTGTCCATCGCCCACATGGACTGCGACGCCTTCTACGCCTCGGTGGAGAAGCGCGACCGGCCCGAGCTGCGGGACCTGCCGGTGATCGTCGGCGGCGGCCGGCGCGGGGTGGTGACCACCTGCTGCTACATCGCCCGGATCAATGGCGTGCGATCGGCCATGCCGATGTTCAAGGCCATCAAGGCCTGCCCCCAGGCGGTGATCATCAAGCCGGATTTCAACAAGTACCGCACCGAGAGCCGGCGGATCATGGCGATGATGGCCGACCTGACGCCTCTGGTTCAGCCCCTGTCCCTGGACGAGGCTTGGATGGACCTGTCGGGAACCGAGCGCCTGCACGGCGCCAAGCCCGCCGAGACCCTGGCCCGGCTGCAGACCCGCATTGAGTCCGAGGTGGGGATCACCGTCTCCATCGGCCTGGCGGCCAACAAGTTCCTGGCCAAGATCGCCTCGGATCTGGACAAGCCGCGCGGCTTCTCGGTGATCGGGTCCGAGGCGACCGAGTTTCTGGCCCGGAAGCCTGTGGGCATCCTGCCGGGCGTGGGACCGGCCATGGTGTCCAGCCTGGAAAGCTCCAACTTCGTCACCGTGGGGGATATCGCGCGCGCCGACATCAAGGACCTGGCCGCCCGGTTTGGCCCCAACGGCCTGCGCCTGCACGCCCTGGCCCATGGCCGCGACACCCGGGTGGTCAATCCCGACCAGATCCGCAAGTCGATCAGCGCCGAGACCACCTTCAACGAAGACCTGCGCAGGCAGGCCGACCTGGAGGAGCAACTTCCGTGGCTGGCGGAAAAGGTCGGGCGTCAGGCCCGGAGCGGCAATGTGGCCGGCCGGGTGGTGACGCTGAAACTGCGCGGCGCCGATTTCAAGATCATCACCCGGCGCAAGACCCTGCCCGTCCCCACCCAGACGACCCGGTCCATCCTGGCCATCGGCAAGGAACTGCTGGCGGCCGAACTGAAGAGCGGTGGCGCCAACCGCTCCTGGCGGCTGATCGGGGTCGGCATCACCGATCTCATCGAACCGCAGGACGTGGAGGACGACTTCTTCGGGGGCGACGAACGCCGGACCCTGGCCGGAGAGAAGACCGCTGACGCGATCCGGGCGCGATTCGGAGCCACAGCGCTGACCTCCGCGCGCGCCTTGCGCGGGAAATCCTCGGCTCAGGATTGAATACCAGGGGGCCGGCGCCCATCTGCCAGCCTGTTAGCATGGTAAAAACTGTGGCCTTTCGGACGAACTCGCATCGCGCGACCATTTCGACCCTTCCATACGGCCGTCTTTTCCATATCTAATCCATCTGTAGGGCGGTCCCGTGACCGCCGAGGAGACCTGTTCGATGGCCGAGCGAAAGCAAGGTGATCAGGAGACGGGCGTAAAATCGGCGGTCATCACCAAGACCAAGCCGAAGACGCAAAAGCCGTCTCTGTACCGGGTGCTGCTCCTCAACGACGACTACACTCCGATGGAGTTCGTCGTTTATGTGCTTGAGCAGTACTTCCATAAGTCGCGCGAAGAGGCGACGACGATCATGCTGCATGTCCACCAACACGGTGTGGGCGTCTGCGGCGTGTTCACCTACGAAGTGGCGGAAACAAAGGTGGCCCAGGTCGTTGATACCGCGCGCCGGCATCAGCATCCGTTGCAATGCACTATGGAAAAGGATTGAGGCCCAGATTGCCGTCATTCTCACGCCACTTAGAAGAATCCCTCCACCGCGCGGTGGCCTTCGCCAACCAGCGAAAGCACGAGTACGCGACCCTGGAGCATCTGCTCCTGTCCCTCATTGACGATGAGGACGCCGCTGGCGTGATGAAAGCCTGCGACGTCGAGCTTCCGTCGCTGAAGACGACCCTGACCAACTATGTGGACAACGAGCTGCGCTCGCTGGTGGTGGACGATGGCGAGGACGCCAAGCCCACGCCCAGCTTCCAGCGCGTGATCCAGCGCGCGGTCATCCACGTGCAGTCCTCGGGCCGCGAAGAAGTGACCGGCGCAAACGTGCTGGTGGCCATCTTCTCCGAGCGCGAGAGCCATGCCGCCTACTTCCTGCAGGAGCAGGACATGACGCGGTATGACGCGGTGAACTACATCGCCCACGGCATCGCCAAGAAGGCCGGCGCCGAGGGCGCGGCCAAGCCCGTCAAGGGTTCGGAAGACGAGGAAAAGCCCGCGGTGAAGACCGGTGGCGAGGCCCTTGAGGCCTACTGCGTCAACCTCAATGAGAAAGCCAAGCAGGGCAAGGTCGACCCCCTGATCGGGCGGTCGTCCGAGGTGGAGCGCTGCATCCAGATCCTGTGCCGCCGCACCAAGAACAATCCCCTGCTGGTGGGCGACCCCGGCGTGGGCAAGACCGCCATCGCCGAGGGCCTGGCGCGCAAGATCGTCAATCACCAGGTCCCCGAGGTGCTGGCCAACGCCACCATCTTCTCGCTCGACATGGGCAGCCTGCTGGCGGGCACCCGCTATCGCGGTGACTTCGAAGAGCGCGTGAAGCAGGTGGTCAAGGAACTGGAAAACCACGCCGACGCGATCCTGTTCATCGACGAGATTCACACGGTGATCGGCGCCGGCGCCACCAGCGGCGGGGCCATGGACGCCTCCAACCTGCTGAAGCCGGCCCTGGCCTCGGGCTCCCTGCGCTGCATGGGCTCGACGACCTACAAGGAGTTCCGTCAGCACTTCGAGAAGGATCGGGCGCTCGTCCGGCGCTTCCAGAAGATCGACGTGAACGAGCCGACCATCGAGGACACCATCAAGATCCTCAAGGGGCTGAAGACCTACTACGAGGACTTCCACAAGCTCCGCTACACCAACGACGCCATCAAGGCGGCGGTGGAGCTGTCGGCCCGCTACATCACCGACCGCAAGCTGCCCGACAAGGCCATCGACATCATCGATGAGGCGGGCGCGAGCCAGATGCTGCTGCCGGAGGGTCGTCGCAAGAAGACCATCGGCCTGAAGGAGGTCGAGGCCGTCGTGGCCAAGATCGCCCGCATCCCGCCGAAGTCGGTCTCCAAGACCGACACCGAGGCGCTGAAGCAGCTGCACGAGGACCTCAAGCGCGCCGTCTACGGTCAGGACGACGCCATCGAGCAACTGTCGGCGGCCATGAAGATGGCTCGCGCCGGCCTGCGCGATCCCAACAAGCCGATCGGCTGCTACCTGTTCTCGGGCCCCACCGGCACCGGCAAGACCGAGACCGCGCGGCAACTGGCCGGCACCATGGGCATCGAGCTGCTGCGGTTCGACATGTCGGAATACATGGAGCGCCACACGGTCAGCCGCCTGATCGGCGCGCCTCCCGGCTATGTCGGGTTCGACCAGGGCGGCCTGCTGACCGACGCCGTCGACCAGCACCCGCACTGCGTGGTGCTGCTGGACGAGATCGAAAAGGCCCACCCGGACGTCTTCAACATCCTGCTGCAGGTCATGGACCACGGGGTTCTCACCGACTCCAACGGCAAGAAGGTCGATTTCCGTAACGTTGTCCTGATCATGACCACCAACGCCGGCGCCTCCGACGCCCAGCGCAACGCCATCGGCTTTGGCCGCGGGAAGCAGGCTGACGAGGTCGACGAAGCCCTGAAGCGCCTGTTCACGCCGGAATTCCGCAACCGCCTCGACGCGGTGGTGGCGTTCAAGCCGCTGACCCAGGACATCATCCGCCAGGTGGTTCAGAAGTTCGTCATCCAGCTGGAAGCGCAACTGGCCGACCGTCACGTCACCATCGAGACCACGGACGAGGCCGCCGACTGGCTTGCCAAGAACGGGTTCGACGAGCTCTACGGCGCCCGGCCGCTGGCCCGGGTCATCCAGGAGCACATCAAGAAGCCGCTGGCCGACGAGATCCTGTTCGGCAAGCTGGTGAAGGGTGGCCACGTGAAGGTGGTGCTGAAGGACTCCAAGCTGGCCTTCGAGATCG
Organism: Phenylobacterium ferrooxidans; assembly: GCF_042714595.1. Lineage (NCBI taxonomy): Bacteria > Pseudomonadati > Pseudomonadota > Alphaproteobacteria > Caulobacterales > Caulobacteraceae > Phenylobacterium > Phenylobacterium ferrooxidans. Next base: position 71,180 of record NZ_JAOTJD010000016.1, read on the forward strand.
AGGGCGAGAACACCGAGCCCGGCGCGCCGATCATCGAGAACCCCGCCGAGGACGCGGCCAACGCCGCGCCGGAGCTGGCCGGCTAAGGACAGACTCCCGACTTCGAGCACAATCGAACCCCAGGCCCTCAGCCTGGGGTTCTTTGTTGCGCCATCTACGGGTGGTGGCCGAATCACACCGCCCACCCATAACCTCCACCATGGTCGTACTTCCCGACCCACGATTGAGCCCAGGCCTAGGGTCTATGCCAACCAGGGGGTGGTTCAGTGGCGTCGCGTATCGAGCTCTTTCGACCGGCCCAGGCCCCTCGCGCCGATGGCCTGGACCTGGCCTTCCTGGCGGCCTACGCGATCTGCGCCCTGCTGGCCTACGCCTGGACCACCAGCATCAACGGCCTCGCCGTGCTCTGGATCTGCAACGGCCTACTGACCGCCGGCCTGCTCCTCCTGCCGCGTCAACAGGCCATCGCGCTGGCCGTCCTGTGCACGACCATCGACTTTCTGGCCGCTCTGAATAGCGGCAGCGCGCCCTTGCGGGCCGCGCTCATCGCAGGGTGCGACTTAACCGAAGCGGTCCTCGCCGCGATCCTGGCCCGACGCGTGTGCGGCGCCGGGTTGGACATGAATGTCCTGCCCCGGTTCCGGAATTTCGTCCTGCTGGCGGCCCTTCCGGCCACGGTCACCGTGGGCACCCTCGGCGCCTGCCTCGCGGCCCTGATGTTCAGGGACGACTTCGTGACGGCCTGGAAGACCTGGGTGTTCGGGGACTCCCTGGGGATGATCGTAGGGGCGCCGGCCGCCCTGCTGCTGGCGCGGTTCCGACGCTATGACGTCGGCGCGGCGGCATCGCGCTTCGAGACCTTTGGCCTGATCGGCCTGGTGCTTGGGGCGGCCGCCCTGATCTTCGCCACGCCCCTGCCCGCCCTCTTCCTGATGTTTCCCTTGGGCCTGCTGGTGGTGATCCGGCTCAGCAGTCCCTACACGGCGCTGATGGCCATGCTGGTGTCGTTCATCGCCGCAAGCGCCACCGTGGCGGGCCAAGGGCCCATCGTGGCCCAGTTCCCGGGTGACATGCCGCGCCAGATACTGGTGCTGCAGCTCTATCTGGCCACCCTGGTGAGCTCGGCCCTCATCCTGTCCAGCGTGCTGGCCCAGCGCGCCGCGGCCCAGGTCAGCCTGCGCCGGGCCCTCGCCGTGGCGCGCGCCGCCCGCCGCGACGCGGTGGCCTCCGACGGCGCCAAGGGGCGTTTCCTGGCGATCATGAGCCACGAGATGCGCACGCCCCTGAACGGCATCAAGGGCCATGCCCAACTCTTGACCGCGCGCGCCGACCTGGCGCCCCAGGCGCGGGAGCAACTGGGTGTGATCCAGGCCTCATGCCAGGTGCTGCTCTCCCTGATCACCAATATCCTGGACTATTCGCGGCTGGGTTCCGGTGCGCCCCTCCCCGCCCCTGCCCCCCTCGTCCTCGCCGACCTCGTACGGACGGCCGGCGGCATCGTAGGGCCGAGCCTGGGGCGCCTGACCCTGAGGGTTGATGTCTCGGCGGTCGAGGGCGTGGTCCATGAAGGTAACGAGGACCACATCCTCCAGCTCCTTCTCTACCTGCTGGGCAATGCTGTGAAATTCACCGACCAGGGTCATATCGCGGTGCGGGTGACGCTGTCGCCTGAGACGGGCGCCGACCGGGTGCGGGTGAGTGTGCGCGACACGGGCGTCGGCCTCGCCCCCGAGGCGATGACCCAGCTGTTCCAGCCCTTCACCCAGGCCGACACCAGCGCCACGCGCCGGTTCGAGGGCGCCGGCCTGGGCCTGGCCACCTCCAAGTCCCTGGTCGAGCAGATGCAAGGGCGGATCGGGGTCGAGAGCGTTCTCGGCGAGGGTTCGGAATTCTGGTTCGAGATCCCGCTGCCCCGCCTTGAAGCGTCAGCTGAGGCCCCCTCGGCCGAGAGCAGCAGTCTCGGCGCCGGTCGCATCCTGGTGGTCGACGACCATCCCGTGAACCGTCAGGTGGCCTCGATGATGCTGCTGGCCGCGGGGTTCGACGTGGAGACAGCCGAGGACGGCGCTCAGGCGGTGGAGGCGGTGCGCAGCCGCCCCTTCGACGTCGTGTTCATGGATATCCACATGCCGGTCATGGACGGCCTGGCAGCCTGCCGCGCGATCCGGGCCCTGGAAGGCGACAGGGCCAACACCCCCGTGGTGGCGATCACAGCAGCCACCCTGCCTGAGGATGTGGTCCGCTGCCACGAGGCCGGCATGAACGCCCACCTCCCCAAGCCCATAGAGCAGGAGCAGCTGGTGGCCGCTGCCGTTCATCCCTGGCGAGCGGCGGCCGGCCCCTCATGGCCGGAGACCGCCACCGCCTGAGAAACCTAGGCGATCTGAGCGGCGATCTGGTCCGCCAAGGCCTTCAGCTCCGTGGGATCGGCCATCCCGCCCTCCCCGTGCCGCCCCAGGGCCTGGCCTTCCCAGCGCGGGATGATGTGGAAGTGCAGGTGGTAGATGGTCTGGCCGGCCGGCGCGCCGTTGAACTGGGTGACCACGATACCGTCCGGCTTCAAGGCCGCGCGCACCGCCCGCGTCACCCGCTGCACGCCCAGGATCAGAGGCGCGAGGGTGGCGGGGTCCTCCTCCAGCAGGTTGCGGGCCGTGGAGTGCTTGGGGATCACCAGGGTGTGGCCACGGGCCTGGGGGAAGACGTCCATGAAGGCGTAGACGTGGCTGTCCTCGAACACCCGCGCGCTCGGCATCTCACCGCGCAGGATCTTGGCGAAGATATTGCCGTCGTCATAGGTCCCGTCCAAGCTCATGGCGCGCTCCTGCTGAGGTCTTGGAAGCGTCCTAGCACAGAGGGGGCCCTGTATGGGAACCGGTGACGCCGACAACACCAAGGGCCTGAGCCCGCGCCAGCAGAAGTACTTCGCCACCGCCCGCGCCAGCCTCGAGAAAGAGACCGGCAGGACGATGGACGAGTGGGTGGCCATCGCCAGGACCTGTCCCGAGACCAAGACCATGACCCGGATCGCCTGGATGAAGGAACATCACGGCCTGGGGATGAACCGCGCCAACATGGTGATGTCGGCCGCCTTCCCCACCGGCGCGGGCTGGGACCAGCCGGAGACGCTGCGAGCCCAGGTGTGGAGCGATCCGGCCGCGACGGCGATCTTCGAGGCCATCGAGCGCGCGGCGGCCGCCCTGCCCGACGTGGTCACCGGCCAGCGGAAGGCCTTCACCGGATTTTCCCGCAACTTCCAGTTCGCCTCGGCCAAGCCCGCCAAGGGCGGCCAGGTGGTGCTGGGCCTGGCCGTGCCCCCCGACGCCGATCCCAGGCTGACGCCGGCCAAGGCCGAGGGCTGGTCGGAGCGGCTGAAGTCCAAGCTCACCCTGACCTCTCCGGCCGACCTGGACGCCAAGCTCGTGGCGCTGATCAGGCAGGCCTGGGAGGCCAGCTGACTATCGGCGGCGGCCTCGCCTTCACCCTGCGCTACTGATCGGGTTCCTGGCGGAAGGGCGAAAACTCTTCCGCCAGCCACTCCATCTCGCCCTCCACCGCCTCACGCTCGCGGGCTACAAAGTCCTCGACGGGGCCGCGCAGCATGGGGTCGGCGATGAAGTGGGCCGAGCGGACGGGGCTCGGCAGGTAGCCGCGGGCGATCTTGTGCTGGCCTTGCGCGCCGGCCTCCACCCGGGCCAGGCCCCGGCCGATGGCCCACTCGATGGCCTGGTAGTAGCAGAGCTCGAAGTGCAGGAAGGGGATGTCCTCGACGCAGCCCCAGTTGCGGCCGTAGAGGCAGTCGCCGCCGATCAGGTTGAGCGCGCCGGCCACCCAGCGGCCATTGCGCCGGGCCATCAACAGCAGCACCCGGTCGGCCATCCGCTCCCCCAGCAGGGAGAAGAATAGCCGGTTCAGATAGGGCCGGCCCCACTTGCGCGACCCGGTGTCCATGTAGAAGCCGTAGAAGGCGTCCCAGTGTTCCTCGGTGATGTCGGCGCCGGTCAGGGGCAGGATCTCGACAGCACCTTGCGCCTCACGGCGCTCACGCCGGATGGTCTTGCGGCGGCCTGAGGACAGGGCCGCGAGGAAGGCGTCGAAGTCGGCGTAGCCGGCGTTTTCCCAATGGTACTGCTGGCCCTCGCGCATCGAGAGCCCCTGCCCGCCCAGCCAGGTCCACTCGTCGTCCGTCGGGAAGTTGATGTGGACGCCCGAGGAACCGTAGCGCTCGCAGAGGGTGACAGCGCCGGTCAGCAGGGTCTTGCGGGCGGTCTCGACGTCGACGTCCGGCCGTACCAGCAGGCGCGGGCCGGTGGCCGGGGTGAAGGGCGCCGCGGAGATCAGCTTGGGATAATACTGCCCGCCCGCCCGCTCATAGGCCTCTGCCCAGCTATGGTCGAAGATGTATTCGCCCTGGCTGTGGGACTTCAGATAGAGCGGCATCACCGCCGCCACCTTGCCGTCTTCGTCGTCCACCGACAGGTGCTGCGGGCCCCAGCCCATGCGCTCGACGGCGCAGCCGGACTCTTCGACAATGTCCAGGAAATCAAAGGAAACGAAGGGGTTGGCGGCGTAGTCCGGATTGCCGGCGCAGGCCTCCCAGCCCTCGCGGCCAATCTCGGCGATCCGGCGGCTGACCTTCACCGCCGCCTTCAGACTCACGCGGCCCAGCCCTCGAAGATCAGGTTGTCGCAGTGGTCCTTCAGGGCGTCCCACTGCTCGGGTTTGCGCACGGTCCAGGCGACGACGGGCATGCCCTCGGCGCGGTGCTTCACGGCGGCGTCACTCCGGACCATGTCCAGGCTCATGGCCAGGAAGTGCGGCCGGGCGATGGAGACCTGCTCCAGCCGGGCGAAGGATTTGCGCTGCTCGGCGGAGAGGTGGGGCGTGTCCTCTTCCCAGCTGTAACTGTCCAGGCCGCGCAGGACGCCGGGGAAGCGGTCGGCGAACCAGGCGTGGGAATAGGGATTGAAGCCGATGACGCAGGTCGGACCGGCGTGGTCGATGAGGATCTCGTGCACCCGCTGCTCCAGGGGGCCCACGGCGCCGAAGTCGGTCTTCAGCTCCACATGGACCATGGCCCGGTGGCCGATCAGGGCCAGGGTCTCCATCAGGGTGGGAATGCGTTCGTCGGTCCCCTTGAGCCGCAGTTCGCCAAGGTCGGCGGCGGTGCGGTCCCGGAGCTTGCCCTCGACCCCGGTCATCCGCTTCAGGCTGTGGTCATGAAAGACCATGGCCTCGCCGTCGGCGGAGAGGTGGACGTCCAGCTCGACGCCGTAGCCGGCCTGGCAGGCGGCCTGGAAGGCGCCCAGGGAATTCTCCGGCGCGCCGTCCGGAGACCATAGGCCACGGTGGGCGACAGGCGGGTGGAACAGGAAGTCCCAGGCCTCGCCGAAGGTGTTCTTGAGGTCCTTCATCGGATTTCCACCACGGCGTCGACCTCGACGGCGAAGTTCATCGGCAGGCGGTAGACGCCCACCGCCGAGCGGGCGTGCTTTCCGGCGTCCCCGAAGGCGGCGACCATCACATCGGAGGCGCCGTTCACCACCTGGGGGATCTCGAAGAAGCCGGGCCCGGCCTGCACAAAGCCGCCGAGCTTGACCACCCGGACGACGCGGTCGAGGTCGCCGTCGCAGGCGGCGCGCATCTGGGCGATCAGGTTGATTCCGCACAGGCGCGCGGCGCCTTTGGCGGTCTCCATGTCGACATCCTCGCCGACGATCCCGCGGACGCCCCCACTGGCATCCAAGGATACTTGACCAGATATGTGGACAAGGTCGCCGACCCGCACGAACGGGACATAGTTGGCGACCGGGGCGACGGGCTGCGGGAGGGTGATCCCCTGCGCAGCCAAGCGTTCTTCGACCTGTGACATGACCAACGGTCTAGAGCGCGACAGGGCGAAGTGGAAGCCGGTTCGCCCGTCCGACGCGCTCTAATTCTTCAAATTCGAGCCTTTTGATCAGATCAGTTGGAAGTCCATCTGATCCAAAGCCTCGCCGGGGATTCAGGGGTCCTGTCAGGAGCTGAATACGCAAAAGGCCCGGACCGTTTCCGGTCCGGGCCTCCGCAGGGTCCGCGCCAAATACGCAGGCGCGGCTGGAGGGACTTTAGAAGGCTTAGCGGACGGCCTGCAGCTTCTCGACGGCGGCGGTGACGCGCTCGTTGAGGGGCTTCATGGAGTCCTTCACCGAGGCCTGCACGATCTCACCCATCTTGGAGAGCTCGGCCATGTAGGCTTCCATGGCGGACTTGGCGAAGCTGGTTTGCAGCTCGACCACTTCCTGGATCGACTTGGCGCCCGAGAGCGACTTGGCGGCGGCGACGTTGGCTTCCACGGCCTTCTTGGAATAGGCGGTGGCCTGGGCGCCGAGCGCTTCAGCGCCCTTGGTGGCGGCGGTCACCGAGGCGATGACGGCTTCCAGGTTCTTCTTGGAATGGGCGTTGGCTTCATTGAGGCCGGCCAGCGACTTTTCGATGGCGTCCTTGAAGGCGGTGTTGCCGGCGGTGGTGAACTGCTCGACGGTGTTCTTGACGGTTTCGGCGGCGGCCATGATAAGACTCCGGGGAACGTGGTTGACGGGCTATGCCGCGTCGCACCAGTCGGGCGTTGCGGCTGTTTGATCTCGCAGCCTATTTCTCATGTTGCAGTGCAGCAGTCAAGCCACTTTGTTGCAGTGCACAATCGCCGTCTGCGCGAATTCGTCCTGGCGCCCGCATAACCTGAAACGCGACAAAAGCGCTCGCTCAAGAGGTGTTTACTCTCGCGCAAGCTCCTACCTGTCATGATAGGGTTTCAGTACGGCGACCGGGGGGTCGCCCAACCCTTTGATTCGACGGACGAACCGCAATGTTCGAGCGCGCCCGCCGCCTGTTCCTCGCCCTTGGCGCCGCCGCCTTGACGGCGGTCTCGCCCCTGGCGACCTCAGCCCAGGCGCAGATCCCCTACCTCTCGATGCCGTCCCTGCCCACCACGGCGCCGAAGTACGCGGCCATCGTCGTGGATGCGAAGACCGGTGAAGTTCTCTACGCGAAGCGCGCCGACAGCCCCCGCTATCCCGCCTCCATCACCAAGATCATGACGCTGTACCTGGCCTTCGAGGCCCTGGGCTCAGGCCGCCTGCAGCCCGACGACAGGATCATGATCTCGCCGCGCGCGGCCGCCCAGGCGCCCACCAAGCTGGGCCTTTCCGCCGGCGAGTCGCTGACGGTCCAGGAGGCGATGCAGGCCCTGGCCATCAAGTCGGCCAACGACATCGCCGTGGCGATGGCCGAGAAGCTGGGAGGATCCGAAGCCCGCTTCGCGGCCATGATGACCCTGCGGGCCCAGGAGCTGGGCATGGCCAATACCCGCTTCGTGAACGCCTCGGGCCTGCCCGACAGCCGCCAGGTCTCCACCGCCCGCGACCTCGGCATCCTGTCACGCGCCGTGATGCGCGACTATCCGCAGTACTACCGGCTGTTCAGCCAGCAGCAGTTCACCTTCCGCGGCACGCCGATGCGCAATCACAACGGCCTGCTGGGCGCGATGCCCGGCGTGGACGGATTGAAGACCGGCTATACGAACGCGTCGGGCTATAACATCGCGATCTCGGCCGTGCGCGACAACCGCCGCCTGATCGCCGTGGTGCTGGGCGCGCCGTCCACCGCCAAGCGCAACAACAACGCCGAGGACCTGCTGCTCACCGGCTTTGACGTGATGAACCGCCGCGCCCGCGGCGAGAAGATCACCATCGCCCAGAACCTGTTCGAGCCCGAACCCATCGGCCCCATCGAGCGTCCGTCGGTCGAACAGGGCGATGGCGAGCAGGACGGGTTGAGGATCGTACTGGCCTCGGCCCCGCCGCCGCCCTCCTTCTCCAGCAACGACTTCGTCTCCCCCACCCGCAACCTGCTGCGCGGCTCGCAATCGGCCGACAAGCCCAAGACCGAGAGCAAGAAGGCCGAGAAGGAAGATCGCAAGCCGGCCGGCAAGTGGGTGGTCCAGGTCGGCGCCTTCAAGTCCAAGGCCTTGGCCAAGGAACAGCTCACCCTGGTGGAGAAGCGGTTCGGCAAGTACTTCGGCAAGGCCGACGGCGCCACCGACTCCGTCGGCGGCACCTATCGCGCCCGCTTCAAGGGATTCACCGAGGCCTCCGCCAAGGACGCCTGCGGCGCCCTGAAGGCCAAGAAGGTCCCCTGCATGGTCGTGAAGCCGGGCTGACGCCCTATCTGCGGGTCAGCCTGTCGCGGGCCGCATTGAGCTGGGCGGCCAGGCCATCGGTGCCGCCCTTGTCGGGATGGGCCAGGCGCATCAGGCGGCTATAGGCGGCCTGGACGTCCTCGACGGTGGCATTGGCCCCGACCCCGAGGATCGAGCGGGCCTCGGTCTCGCTCATGGTCGCGCCCTTGCTGGGCGGCATGACCCCCGTACGCCGGGTGGAGACCGCCAGCCCCAGGCCCAGCACCACCAGGACGATGGCCGAGCCCCACTTCCCTACAAGGCCCACATAGGCCGCGCCGGCGAAGGCCATGATTGCAAAGCCGCCGGAGATGAAGCGCCACTCGCGGCGCTTGAGCATCGCCTTGCCGCCGCCCGCCCACATCAGCAGCGCCAGGATCACGCAACCCAGCGCGATATAGGACACTACTGGGCGGCCATCAGCTCATCGCCCACGTCCAGGCCGAGCGACCCCACCAGGGCGCGCAGCTCCTGGCGCGCGGCCACGTGCTGCAGCGACATGGCCACGGGACGAATCGTGGGGGAGAGGTCGGCGATGGTCAGGCCGAAGGGGAAGAGCTCGCGATAGATCACGCGGTCACGCAGGCCCGGTCCGACGCGGAACCCGACCCGACGCGAGAGGGCCTGGACGCGCTCATCCACCCGACGGCGGTTGCGGGCCTCGGTTGGGGCCAGTCGGTTGCGCAGCACCACCCAGTCGATGGACTTGCCGCTGGCCGCAGCTCGGATCTTGCGGCTGTTCCAGACGGTCTCGGAATAGAGGCTGGGGCGCTTCAGATCGAGGGTGACGGGATCGACGACCCCCAGCATGTCGAAGTCCACGAAGCTGTCGTTCATGGGGGTGACGATCAGGTCGGCCATGCCGTGGGCGGCGCGACTGACGGCGGTGTCGCCGCCCGGGGTGTCGATCAAAATGTAGTCGGAGGCCTCGGCGGCGTTGAAGGCTTCCTCGAAGCGCGCGAGCGCCTCCTCGTCGGACGCCTTGGCCAGATCGGCGCTCAGCGGGTGTTCGACGGGCATCGGGGCGCTGACGCCGTTGGCGGACAGCCAGGCGGCGCGGTGAGCGAAGAAGTGGCCCATGGACTGCTGGCGCAGGTCGAGGTCCAGCACCGAGACCCGGGCGTTGGCGTGCAGCAGGGCCGTGGCGATGTGGATGGCCAGCGTCGACTTGCCCGCGCCACCCTTCTCGTTACCGACCACAATAACCTTGGGTTGGGACATGGTTCTTTAAAACTCCACACCATCTCAGCCAGCGTCGTTGCGCTGATTCGATTGGTTAACAGGTGAGGCCGCCACCCCTGCCCCGTCAACGCGCCAGACGCCGCCGCCTGTGGACGGATGCCCGCTTCAAAGTCATAAGCGGCCCGCCTTTTCGTGACGGAGCCTCCCCCCATGCCCCTCGCCATCGTCCGCACGGTCGCAGACCTCCGAGCCCAGGTCGCCGCCTGGCGCAGGGCCGGGGAAAACGTCGGCCTGGTTCCCACCATGGGGGCGCTGCACTCGGGCCACCTGTCCCTGGTGACCCTGGCCAAGACCCGAGCCCAGCGGGTGGTCGCCAGCGTCTTCGTCAACCCGACCCAGTTCGCGCCGCATGAGGACTTCGACGCCTATCCCCGGGACGAGGCCAAGGACGCGGCCCTGCTGGAGAGCGTGGGCTGTGACCTGCTGTTCGCGCCGACCGTGACCGAGATGTACGCGCCGGGCTTTTCCACCACCGTGACGGTGAGCGGGGTCTCCGAGCCTCTGGACGGCGCAGCGCGGCCAGGCCATTTCGCCGGCGTGGCCACCGTGGTGAGCAAGCTGCTCCTGCAGTGCGGACCCGACGTCGCGGTGTTCGGCGAGAAGGACTATCAGCAGCTGCAGGTGATCAAGCGGCTGGTGGCTGACCTGGACATCCCCGTGGAGGTGATCGGCGCACCCACGGCGCGGGCGCAGGACGGCCTGGCGCTGTCCTCCCGCAACGCCTACCTGACGACGGCCGAACGCGAGGCCGCCCCCAGCCTGGCCGCCGCCCTGCGTGACGCCGTGGAGCGCCTGCGCGCCGGGACACCTGTGGATCGGGTGGAGAACACCGGCCGCGCAGCCCTGGAGCGGGCCGGCTTCAGCCGCATCGACTATTTCGAGGTCCGCGACGCGGCGAGCCTGGCGGAACTTGGCCCGGGGCCCATCACCGGGCCGGCCCGGGTCCTGGCCGCCGGGATCCTGGGCAAGACCCGGCTGATCGACAACATGGCGGTCTAGCCTACCAGGCGCCGACCTCGCGAAGCTGGCGGGCCAGCTCCATCGGAATCTCGCCGTCCGCGCTGGTGTCGAGGTCCGGCGGCACGTCCTTGGGATCGAAATAGCGCCAGCCCTGGAAGGCGCGGCGCGGTGTCGGGGCGACGCGGATGATCTCGGGCTCCAGGGTGATCTCGCAGCGGGCGTTGGGGTGCTCGCCCACGGTGCGCACCGCCAGGATCCGCTGGCGGCAGAGGATCATGCCCTTGAAGATCCGGTAGAGGGAGCCGCCGTCCAGCAACTCATCGGCGCGCTTGGGGCTCATCCGGGTATGCAGCAGCCAGGGCTCGCTGTCGTCGGGGTGATAGGCCAGCAAATCCTCGATGGTGTCGCAGCCGACGCAGAGCCGCAGCATGTGCAGGGCCATCAGCTCGAAGCCTTCAGGCGGGCCAGGGTGACACCCTCGCTGACCTGGTCACCGACCGAGACGTTCAGAGCCTCCACCTCCCCGTCGAAGGGCGCGGTCAGGGCGTGTTCCATCTTCATGGCCTCGAGGGTGAGCAGGGGCTGCCCGCGCACCACGGCGTCGCCGACGGAGACCGCCACGGCCACCACCTTGCCCGGCATGGGGGAGCGCACCTGGGCGTCACCGGCCATGTCGTCCAGGTCGCGCAGGGGCGGCCGGGTGGCGAGCACATAGGTCTCGCCGCCCTCGAAGACCACGACCTCGCCGTCCTCCGTCATCAGGATGTCGGCCTCGATATCGCCGTCCGGCAAGGGGGCGTCGACGGGCCGACCATCGAGAAACAGACGCACCGACGTCTGCGGCGCGGCGTTCATGCGGAAGCCGGTGAGGCCCTTCCAGGGGCCAGCCGCGTCGTCGTCCCCCTCGGCCAGGGCCGCGGCTGCGGCCACCGCCAGAGCTTCGTCCGACGGGGCGGGCGTGGACGCCAAGGCGTCGAGATGACGCTCGATGAAGCCCGTATCGATCTCGGCGGCGATGAACTCGGGATGGTCCAGGCAGCGGGCCAGGAAGCCGGCATTGGTCTTCACCGGCCAGATCTCCACCTCGGCGCAGGCCTGGGCGAGTTGGTCGCTGGCGCCCTCCCGGGTCGGGGCATGGCCGATCAGCTTGGCAATCATCGGGTCGTAGAACGGGCTGACCTCGCCGCCCTCCTCCACGCCGGTGTCGACCCGGACGCCACCTGGCAGGACGAAGTGCTCCAGCACGCCGATGGAGGGCAGGAAGCCTGCCGCCGGGTTCTCGGCATACAGGCGGGCTTCCACCGCATGGCCGTTCAGCTGGATCTGACCTTGCGTCAGCGGCAGGGGCTCGCCAGAGGCGACGCGGAACTGCCACTCTACCAGATCGACTCCGGTGACCGCCTCGGTGACCGGATGCTCCACCTGCAGGCGGGTGTTCATCTCCATGAACCAGATACGGTCGGGCGCTAGGCCCGCGCTGGCGTCGGCGATGAACTCCACCGTGCCCGCGCCGATGTAATTGACGGCCTTGGCGGCCTTGATCGCGGCCTGGGTCACCGCCTCGCGGGCTGCGGCGCTCATCCCCGGCGCGGGAGCCTCCTCGATCACCTTCTGGTGGCGGCGCTGCAGGGAGCAGTCGCGCTCGAACAGGTGGACGACGTTTCCGTGGCTGTCGCCGAAGATCTGCACCTCGATGTGGCGGGGCCGGGAAACGTAGGTCTCGATCAGCACCTTGGGGTCGCCGAAGCTGGCGGCGGCCTCGCGCTGGCAGGAGGCGAGCGCGGCGGCGAAGTCCTCGGGCCGGTCGACCCTGCGCATGCCCTTGCCGCCGCCGCCGGCCACGGCCTTGATGAGGACGGGGTAGCCGATATCTTTGGTCACCGCCTGCAGTTGTTCCAGGGACTGGTCGTCTCCCAGATAGCCCGGCGTCACCGGAACATTAGCTTTCTGCATCAAGGACTTGGCGGCGTCTTTTAAACCCATGGCCTTGATGGCGGCGGGCGGCGGGCCGATCCAGATCAGGCCGGCGCCCATAACCGCCTCGGCGAAGGCGGCGTTCTCCGACAGGAAGCCGTAACCGGGGTGGATGGCCTCGGCGCCGGTCTGCAGGGCGGCGGCGATGATCTTCTCGCCCGCCAGATAGCTTTCGCGCGCGGACGCAGGGCCGATCAGCACGGCCTGGTCGGCCTCACGCACATGGGGCGCGTCGGCGTCGGCCTCGGAATAGACCGCCACCGTCGCGATCCCCATGCGCCGGGCGGTCCTGAAGACGCGGCGGGCGATCTCTCCACGATTGGCGACGAGCACGGAACTGATCATGCCGCGATCCTAGTTGGCCGTGGAGAGTCCTGCCAGCGGCGGATCAAACGACCCAGGAGGCTTTACGCTTTTCGAGGAAGGCGCGGACGCCTTCCTGCCCTTCCGGGCTGACCCGGGTGCGGGCGATGCGCTTGGCGGTCTCTTCCATGACATCCTCGATGGGCTTGTAGGCCACATCTTCCACCAGCTTCTTGGAGTCGGCGACCGCGCCGGGGGCGCAGGCCATCATCTCGGCGGCGATGCGGGCGCAGGCGGCGTCGAGGCCCGCGGTGTCGGCCACCACCTCGGTGATCAGGCCGACCTTCTCGGCATAGGCGGCGTCAAACACCGAACCGGTGGCGAACAGGGCGCGCGCCGTCCGAGGGCCCACCGCACCCACCACATAGGGGCTGATGGTGGCGGCGATCAGGCCCAGGCGAACCTCGGAGAAACTGAACTTGGCGTCCGCCGTGGAGACGGCCAGGTCGCAGGTCGCCGCCAGGCCGGCGCCGCCGCCGAAGGCCCCGCCTTCCACCAGGGCGACCGTCAGAGCCGGAATGTCCCAGAGGCTCTTGAGCATCTTGGCCATGGCGTAGGCGTCTTCGCGGTTGTCGCTCTCGGTGCGGTCGACGGCCTCGCGCATCCAGTCGAGATCGGCGCCGGCGCTGAAGATTCCGCCCGCGCCACGCAGGAACACCACCCGCACGCCCTCGGCGCCCTGCAGGGTCTCGAAGGCCTCGTGCAGGGCCGCGATCAGCCGGGCGTCGAAGGCGTTGCGCCGCTCCGGACGATTGATCGTCACCATGGCGACGCCTTCGACCGTGGCCTCGATCTGCACAAGGGTCTCATCCACGTCGGTGTCGGGAACCTCGACCAGGGGATCGGCGATGGGATTGGTCATGGGAGCCTCATTGAGAACTGCGTGGTGCGGACATAGGCCGAACGCGCTGACTTGGACATAGGCCGACGGCCGCGCTGAGGCAGACGTGTCGATTCTGTCACCAGACCCTAGCGAAGACCCCATTGCGGGTCGAATGCCGGTTGATCACGACGCGGCTCTATCCGAAAGAGCGGGACGAGGCGCGGCGACCTCCCACACCGCCGCGCGAAGGATCGAGCCATGCCCATGACCAGCGACGCCCCGTCCCTGACCCAGATGCTTCGCCTCGCCGCCCGGACGCCTGGCATGGCCCCCCGCATGCGGGCCACCGCGGCGCGGCGCGCGACGGCCAAACTGGCCCTGGCCGTGGGCGTCATGGCCACCGCGGTCAGCCTCGGCATGCTGGTGGGCGGGCTCGGCCGCGCCCTGATCGGCGGCTAGTCCGGGCGCACCAGAGCGTCCGCTCGCCAGGCCCGCTACATGCGGAAGATGCCGAACCTGGTCTCCGGGATCGGCGCATTGAGGGCCGCCGAGATCGAGAGGCCCAGGACATCACGCGTCTGGGCCGGATCTATGATGCCGTCGTCCCACAGCCGGGCCGTGGCGAAATAGGGGTCGCCCTCGCTCTCGTAGCGATCGCGGATCGGGGCCTTGAAGGCCTCTTCCTCGGCGGCGGGCCACTCGCCGCCCCGGGCCTCGACCCCGTCGCGGCGGATGGTGGCCAGCACGCTGGCGGCCTGTTCGCCGCCCATGACGCTGATCCGGCTGTTGGGCCAGCTCCACATGAAGCGCGGGGAATAGGCGCGGCCACACATGCCGTAGTTGCCGGCGCCGAAGGAACCGCCGATCAGGACGGTGAACTTGGGCACCTCGGCGGAGGCGACGGCCGTCACCAGCTTGGCGCCGTCCTTGGCGATGCCGCCCGCCTCGTACTTCCCGCCCACCATGAAGCCGGAGATGTTCTGCAGAAACACCAGCGGGATACCCCGCTTGCAGGCCAGCTCGATGAAGTGGGCGCCCTTCAGCGCGCTTTCCGAGAACAGCACCCCGTTGTTGGCCAGGATGGCGACCGGCTGGCCCCAGATGCGCGCGAAGCCGGTGACCAGGGTCGTGCCGTACAACGCCTTGAACTCATCGAACTCCGAGCCATCGACGATGCGGGCGATCACCTCGCGCACGTCATAGGGGGCCCGCACATCGGTGGGGACGATGCCGTAGAGCTCCTCGGGATCGAATAGAGGCTCCCGCGGCTGCGCCAGCACCACCTGGTCAGGTTTGCGGGTGTTCAGATTGGCGACGATGGAGCGGACGATCTGCAGGGCGTGTTCGTCGTCCACAGCCACATGGTCCACCACGCCCGAGCGCCGGCCATGGGTGTCGGCGCCGCCGAGCTCCGTGGCGCTGATCACCTCGCCGGTGGCGGCCTTCACAAGGGGCGGGCCGCCCAGGAAGATGGTCCCCTGGCTCTCCTCGCCGGCGCCGCGCACGATGACGGTCTCATCGCTCATGGCCGGCACATAGGCCCCGCCGGCGGTGCAGGAGCCCATGACGCAGGCGATCTGGGCGATGCCTTCGGCGCTCATGCGGGCCTGGTTGAAGAAGATGCGGCCGAAATGGTCGCGGTCGGGGAAGACCTCGGCCTGGTGCGGCAGGTTCGCGCCGCCGGAATCCACCAGATAGATGCAGGGCAGCCGGTTCTGCATGGCCACTTCCTGGGCTCGCAGGTGCTTCTTTACGGTGAGGGGGAAGTAGGCCCCGCCCTTCACCGTAGCGTCGTTGGCGACGATCATCACCTCGCGGCCGGAGACCCGGCCGATGCCGGTGATGACGCCCGCGCCGGGCGCCTCGCCATCATACAGGCCGTGGGCGGTGAGCGCGCCGACCTCCAGGAAGGGCGATCCGGCGTCCAGCAGGCGCATCACCCGCTGGCGGGGCAGCAGCTTGCCGCGCGCCTCGTGGCGCTTGCGGGACTCCTCGGGCCCGCCGAGGGCCGCGGCGGCCACTCGCTCGCGCAGTTGCGCCGCCAGGGCGCGATTGACCTGATCATTGGCCTGGAAGGCCTCGCCGTTCGTGTCGATGACGGACTTCAGTATGGGCATGGCCAAGGCATAGCCGGGCCCGGCGATGCAGGCTAGGGCCGCGCCCCTCGCGCCCTATTGGAAGAGGATGGGCTCGCCGTCCGGGTCGTAGGCGGCGAAGCGACCGACACCGCCGACACGGACGGCGTCGACCATGGCCTGCAGGGCCACCTCGATCTGGGCCGTGGTGGGCGCCGCCCCGCCCGATCCGGACAGGCTCGCGGCGAAGGCCACCTGCCAAGGCGGCCCGGCGCGTCGGGATTCCGCCAACAGCGCCTCGAAATTCGCCAGTTCGCCTGGGGCCTTGTCGACGCACATCAGGGGCGCGAGCGCGCCGCCCTCCCCGGCCAGGAAGCGCTCACGCTGGGCCTCGGTGGCCCCGTCGGGCAGTTCGGCGGCGGCGAAGACGAACAGCAGGCGCTGCGGATCGGGCTGGGCGGCGGCGGCCTCGAGGAGCTGCCGAAAGTGAGAGCTTTGAGTCATGAGGCGATCCTGGCGCCGATCGCCGAAGCCCACCATGCGGCAGATCAAACCGGCCACCCGTCGGCTGCCGAGGGCGCGCCACGCAGAATCGGTTTCCACCCGGCCGGACGCACCTTAGGCTCCCGCTTCGTGGCGAACCTTCCCGGCATATCGACCGACTCGGCGCTCTCGCGGCTGTTCGAGGATGAACGCGCCCAGGGCGAGGCCACCTGGTTCTCCCTGCCGGGCGGCGTGACCCTGTTCGACGCCGGGGAACCGGCCGATCATCTGTATTTCGTGCGCGCCGGGCGCCTGGGCGCCTTCCGCCGCGAGGAAGGCCACGAGCCGCAGTTCCTGGGCGTGATCCGTCCAGGAGAGCCGGCCGGCGAAATGTCGATGATCTCCGGCGTGCCGCATTCGGGCCACGTGGTGGCCCTGCGCGATTCGGAAATCTTCGCCCTGCCCCGCGAAGCCTTCTTCGACGCCTGCGACGACGATTCCGAGGTGATGGTCGAACTGGCCCGCCTGATGATCCTGCGCAGCCGACAGGCGGCCACCAAATCCTCGGGGGCCGCGCCCTCGGTGTTCGGCTTCGTCACCATCGGCGAGCCCGTGGCCGTGCGTCCGCAGGTGGACCGCATCGCGCGCGAGGTCGGCAAGCTCGGCTATTCGGTCACCGTCGTGGGGGTGGAAGCCCAGCACGCCCCCACCGAATGGTTCTCCGAGGTCGAGCGCGACTACGACTTCGTCCTCTATTGCGCCGAGGCCGCAGACCTGGGCTGGCGCCAGGTGGTGGGGCGGCAGGTGGACCGGCTGTTCCGGATCGGGCGCGGCGACGTCACTCCGCCCGCCACCCATCCCCATGTCAACGAACCGCTGCAGGGTCAGAACCTGGTGGACCTGATTCTCGTCCAGAAGCGCGGGGCGGCCAAGCCCGTCGGCTCCGAGGCCTGGATGGACGCCGCCAAGCCCGCGCGGCTGTTCCACATGCGCCGCGACCACGCCGGCGACATTCAGCGCATCGCCCGGGTCCTGACCGGCCAGGCGGTGGGCCTGGTGCTATCGGGGGGCGGCGCCCGGGCCTACGCCCATATTGGAGCCGTGAAGGCGCTGCGCGAGCGCAAGGTGCCCATCGACTTCGTGGGCGGGGTCTCCATGGGGGCCATCGTCGCCGCCGGGGTCGGGCTGGGGTGGGACGATGCCGAGATGGAGCGGCGGATCCGCGCGGCCTTCGTCAACACCAGTCCATTGGACGACATCGCCATCCCCCTGCTGGCCATGACCCGGGGCGAAAAGGTGCGCGAGCGGCTCGCCGAGCACTTCGGCGACGTGCAGATCGCCGACCTGTGGCTGCCCTTCTTCTGCCTGTCCTCGAACCTCACCACCGGCACCTACCAGTTGCACCGCCGCGGCCTGCTGCGCGAAGCCCTGCGGGCCACCATCTCCCTGCCTGGCGTCCTGCCGCCGGCCACCCACAACAACGATGTGCTGGTGGACGGGGCGGTGATGAAGAACTTCCCCGCCGACGTGATGCGGATCAACGAGCTGGGGCCGATCATCGGCATCGACGTCTCGCGCGGGCGCTCGATCACCGCCGCCGACGTGGCGCGCCCGTCCTCGGTCTGGCGCTGGATCTTCTCCGGACAGTGGCGCAAGGGCCCGCCCATCGTGTCGCTGCTGATGCGGGCGGCCACCGTCTCCTCCGGCCGCGACCTGGCCGCGGCCCGCGACGCCACCGACGTGTTGGTGACGCCGGACGTGACCGGCGTGGAAATTCGCGACTGGGCCGCCTATGACCCCGCCGTGGCCGGCGGCTACAAGGCGATGAACCAGGCGCTCGACAAGTTGAGCGTGCCCGTCACCGATCTGCGCCGGCGGCCGAGCCTGCGACAGAAGGCGCTGGCCAGCGGCCGACGGTAGGTTTTCCTCCCCAATTTGCGGGCAGGCCTATCGCATATGAACTCTGGCTCACGCTCGCGAGATGCTCCCCTCCTGGGGGAGCTGTCAGCGAAGCTGACTGAGGGGGACTTTGACTCTTGTTTTGGGGTCGTAAGGGTCAACTACGTTGATCCCCCTCCGTCGCGAACCTAAAGGTCCGCGCCACCTCCCCCACATCGGCCTGCGGCCTGGGGGAGGATCTTCGATATGCGATAGCCCTACATTTATGGGGGAGGGGGACCGCCGACCGGCGGTGGAGGGGGCCCGACCGGGCGCCGAGCTTGCCGCTCGCCCCCTCCACCACGCCTGCGGCGCGGTCCGCTCCGGCGGCAAAACGCGATGCGTTTTGTAATCCGCCTTCGACCCCCGTTCCGCTCCGCTGCACAGGGGAGGAAACAGGCGCCGGAACACGAAATCGGCATGAGTCAACAGCGCCGTTTGCGGAACGATCAAATCGGTCCCATATTCGAGGTCTTGTTCAACAACTGAAAGGAGGTGACCCAGTGTCTCATTGTCTTCATCCGCAGGTGGAAACCGTGATCTGGGCCTCCGCTTACGAGGCTTGCGCGTAAGCGCTTCAGGTTTGCGGGACCGCTGAGCGGTCCGACAATGGAACGGCCGGCCCCGACAACGGGTCGGCCGTTCGCATATCCGCGATATGGTTGGCGCCAATTAACGCCAAAGATGAACGAAAGCTTATGGCTGAGCTGTCATTCTCCGCCCATGGACCCAACCCGCGCCACCTCATCCTATGCAGACTACCCCGTTCGGCCCCGCGACACTGCCGCGCCGAAGATCGTCGCACCGCCCGCCTCGTCCCGCCCCGAGGGCATGGAGACGCCGGTGACCAAAAATGGCGATATGCGCGAGTACCTTCAGGCCAAGCCTGACCAGGTAAAAAATCGCGAGACGGACGAACAGGTCACGCGCCAGCGCGTGCAGGACAAGGCGCAGGGCACCCTGTTCGACCTTCGGACCTAGCTCCGCCAGCGACGCGCCTTGGCCGCCATTTCGCCGGCGCGGTCCAGGGGCTCGCCCTCGATCATGCCGTCCACGGCCGCCAGCACCGCCGGCGCCGTCGCGCTGGCCGCCATCCGGTAGTCGTGGGTCTTGGTGGGCGCCGGGGCGGCGGTGGTCATGCGCGCGATCCAGCGTGGGCCCTCCCGGCAGGCGATCCCGGCGATGCGCTGGGCGTCGGCCTGGAAGGTGCGGCAATAGCGGCCGTCGGCGGTCTTGAAGCTGAGGCCCAGGCGAGCCGGTCCGGAGCTGGCCGATAGATTGTTGTTCAACGCCCGGGCCAGGCCGCCGCGCGCCACCAGGGACCCGTCCATGCTGGGCGCCAGCACGCCGGCGTTCTGTTGCGAGATCAGATAGCCGGCCACCACCCCCACCATCAGGGTCGCGGCCACCGAACTCCAGGCGGGCAAGGAGACCTTCACCTGCGGCTTGGCGACAGGCGGCGGTTTGCGGCGGTCGGCGAGCTTCACCACATTGTCGGAATCGAGCTTGGCGGCGGCCATGAGCTGGGCCGGCACGCTTTCCTGAGCGACGCCGGCATAGGCTCCGGCGACCTTGGAGCGCAGCAGACGGTGTTCCTCCAGCCGCACGCCGAGCACCGGGTCGGCCGCCACGGCGGCCTCGACCTGGGCGCGGCCGACGGCGTCGAGTTCGCCGTCGACATAGGCGATCAGTTTGCGGTCATCGATTTTCATGCAGCACCCCTGAGATCGGCCAACAGGGCGTTGCGGCCCCGGACCAGGCGGCTGGTGAGGGTTCCTTCCGGAACCTCCAGCACCGCCGCCGCCTCGCGATAGGATAATCCCTCCACCAGCACCAGCGCCACGGCCACTCTCTGATCGGCGGGCAGGCGCGCCATGGCCTGTTCCACCGAGGCGGCCTGCAGGTGAGCCTCCATGGCCGCCGCGCCATCGGTTCCGATGTTCAGCCCCTGCTCCTCCGGCGCGAAGACGCGGCTCTGGCGGGTCCGGGCGCGGGCTTCGTCGATCCAGGCGTTCTTCATGATCTTGTACATCCAGCTATCCAGGCGGGTCCCCGGCGCCCACTGATCGGCGCGCACGAGGGCGCGTTCCACAGTGAGTTGCGTCAGGTCGTCGGCGTCCGCGACGTCCCGGGTGATCGCCCGCGCCAGACGGCGCAGCCGGGGAAGCAGTTCGACGATCTCACGCTGAAAGCCTTCCAAGACCTCGCCTCTGTCTGGGGATGAAACGACGACGCCGGGTCGTTTCATCCATCGCCCCCTCTAGCCGGTCGCGTTTTTCAACGATGAGCCTGCGCCCACTTCGTCTGAAAACGCTTATGCGGAACAAAACGCCACTGCCGTGCTTAGAGGTCCGTCGGGAAGAGGAATTCACGATGGGGCCTTGTCATCGCTGGATCGTCCGCTCGCTGAGCGTCGTGGCGTTGAGCGTGATGGCCCTGCCGGCCAGCGCGCAACTGGGCGGCGTAGGTCTGCCGTCGATGCCTGGGGTCGGTGGCGGACTGCCCGGCGGCGTTGGCGGCGGATCGCCGATGGGCGGACTGCCCGACCTGCCACGCACACCGATGGCGCCGCGCGCACCGAGGGCGCCGGCCCCGTCCCTCCCCTTGCCAGCGGCGTCGGCCCTGCCCTCCACGGTGCGCGGCCTGGTCGGACAGACTGAGGTTCTGGCGGCAGAGGCCCTGACCGCCCTACGGGGCCAGCAGGTCCAGGCCCTGATCCGCGAGCATGCCGACCTCATCGACGTGGACGACCAGGGCCAGGCGGTGGTGCGCGGGGAGGTTTTGATCCTATCGCCATCCCAGCAGTCCCTGGCCATCGCCAGCAAGGCTGGGTTCCACGTGGGCTCGGAGACACGGCTGGAGGGGCTGGACCTCAGCACCGTGACCCTGGGCCTGCCGACGGGCGTCTCGGTGCGAGAGGGGGTGCGCCGACTCAAGGCGTTGGATCCTGAGGGCCAGTATGACTTCAACCACATCTATCTCGGCGCGGGCGCTGCGCCGGCGGTCGCCC
>NZ_JAOTJD010000017.1:0-87737 GCF_042714595.1 Phenylobacterium ferrooxidans
CACCCGCACGCTCTCCCGGCCCCCCCGGCCGGGCCCCCGTATGCGGGCCGCGTGATGCCGGCGCAGCCTGCTGCCCCCGCCGATCCACATGCGGGCCATCAGATGCCGTCCCCCCACGCTCCGGCGGATCCTCATGCGGGACATGTCATGCCCGGCATGCCCGCCGCGCCCGCCGCGCCCGCCGACCCCCACGCCGGGCATGTGATGGGGACAGCGGCAGGCGGCCGGACCGGCGCCGACCTGCCGATCGGCAATGCGCCGGCGCCCGCCGTAATTGGCGACAATTTGGCGGACCAGGTGTTCGGGACGGCATCCATGTCGCGGGCTCGTTCCACTTTAAGAGACGAGCATGGGGCGGTGCGGATCTCGAAGCTGATGTTCAACCTGGCGGAGTACCAGTCTAAACCCCCCGGCGGCGGCTATCGATGGGATGTCGAAGGTTGGTACGGGGGCGACATCAACAGGTTCGTCTTCAAGTCTGAAGGTGAGGGTTCTGGACTAGATGGAGTCGAGCTTGCTGAGGTTCAGGGTCTCTACTCGCGGGCTGTAGCCCGCTATACAGACTTCCAGGTCGGAGTACGGCACGACTTTGCACCGAAGAGAGCCCGAACGTACGCAACGGTGGGCCTTGAGAGCCAACTGCCATATTGGTTCGACCTCGAGGCTGCGGCCTTTATGTCAGATCGAGGCGAACTGATTGCGCGAGTTGAGGGAACTTACGATCTGCGGCTAACGCAGAGGTTGGTGCTTCAGCCTCAGGCAGAACTCAGGTTTTCGGCGCAAAATATTCCAGACCTCAACACCGGCTCCGGCATCACACACGCCGAACTCGGGCTTCGCCTCCGCTACGAAATTCGTCGGGAATTTGCTCCCTACATTGGTGTGTCTTACGAGCGAGGTTTGGGAGGAACGGCGACACTCCTGCGCGCGTCTGGAGAAGACGTAGAGAGCGCCACCTTCCTCGTGGGCTTGCGCACATGGTTCTAGCAAGCATGTCCACGCGGGCGCTCCCCGCATCAGTGGAGGTTCGGGTGAAAATTGTGTCAATACTGGCGGCGGCGGGCTTGTCGGCCGTTACATCTTTCGCTCACGCACACGTCACCGTATCGCCCAAGGAGGTCCGCAGGGCGTCGCAGGACACGTATTCCTTCAACGTCCCGGCTGAAGGTGCGAGTGCGACCACAGCAGTCGAGCTTGAGCTTCCGGCTGGGGTCGATGTCCTATCGATCGAGGCTCCAGCAGCAGAACACGCGGTGGCGCGTTCACAAGGCCGCATCGTGTCCGTCCGATTGTCTCTGAACATCGCGCCGGGGCTGGCACGCCAACTCGCGCTAGTTGCAAGGAGCCCTTTGTCAGGCGAGCGGGTGCAATGGAAGGTCCGCCAAATGTTTGCGGACGGGACCCATGCCGATTGGATGGAGGAGCCCGGCTCAAGGCGGCCTGCGCCCGTCACCAAACTGGTGGAATAGCCGCCGGGCCTGGCGGCCGGTGACACGGACTACAGCCCGTGATCCATCGGCTGACCGCAGATGGAGATAGCTTCGCTGCGCTGAAGGGACGAATTCGGAAAATGACCGAACATCACGCCGCGGGGGGGCGGACAACCCTACGGACGGCTGCTGCTGATGGCAGCGCTTCATTTCGCCGCCATGTACGGGCTGATGTACGCCATGGTCGATCGGTTCGCCTACGCCCTGCCGAACCTCAACCAGGCCTACATGGCGGCCTTGATGACCTCGCCGATGCTCATCATCGAACTCCTGTTGATGGGCTCGATGTACCCGCAAAAGCGCTGGAATGCCGTTCTGCTGGCGACCGCAGCGGTGGTCCTGGCGGGCTCGTTCCTCTTCATCCGCCAGCAGGCCGGCATCGGCGATCAGGAATTTCTTCGTTCGATGATCCCGCACCACTCCGGCGCGATCCTCATGTGCCGCAAGGCCGACCTGAGGGATCCCGAGATTCGGCGGCTCTGCGGCGAGATCATCAAAGGTCAGCAGACCGAAATCGACTGGATGCGCGCTCGGCTGAATGCACCAGACGTTCGCTAGCACGGCGACAAGCCTAGCCCTTACGAGGGAGCCCAAGGCGGGTGGTAGGCCTAGCTAGGAGTCGAACCTGCGTCTAACCGTAATCTGCGGTTTGCTCTGCCATTGAGCTATAGGCCACCAACCACTGCATCCTAGAGCCTACCCCTTAAGCCTTCGTAGAAAATGGCCTGGCGTTCGCGCCCGCCACATCTAGGAACGTTCACATAGCGGCAGGGGGCGGCAAGGTCCCAAACCCGGCGACCAGGGCGAGCACCGCAAGGCTCAGCACCGTCTCCAGGACCACGCTCCGCCGCAGCGTGCACAACGCCAGTTCCGGGGACGCATCGGCGGCCAGCATGCGTCCGAGTGCAGGGGTGTGCCGAAAGCGGTTGGCGGCGGCCAAGCCCAGCATGGCGACGAACAGGATCAGCTTCAGACTGAGCAGCCCCCCATAGGGCGTAGTCCAAAGACCTGCCAGATGCGCGGGGCCCACCAGGACCCAGCTGTTGATCAGGCCCGTGAGGACCAGCACGGCGACTAGCGCCGAGCCGATCCCAGAAAATCCGTGCAGAGCGCGGTGTAAGGCCTGGCGTGCGGTAGGGTCCGACGACGGGGCCGCCAGCAGTCCGAAGAAGCCCGCCAGGGCGCCGATCCAGACGGCTGCGGCGAGCGCGTGCAGCACGTCGCTCGCCAGGTGCAGCCGCCCCAGCGGGCCTTCGGTGGCCGCGCCGTGCCCCATCCAGGCGAGGCTCGCCGTGGCGATTGCGCCCAGGACGACGACAACGATCCAGGTCAAGCGGCCGGGCTTCAAAGCCAGTAGACCAATCACTGCCAGGAGCGCCGCCGCCGCCCGCACAACGGCCGCCTTGCCGAGGTTCATGCTGGACACCACCGCCGTCAGCGTCTCGGCCTTCAGGCCTTCGCTGACAGAACCGGCCAAGAGGCTGGACTGAGCGCCGATCCCGAGGACCGCCGCAACGGCCAACAGCAATCCGGCGCCGAGCAAAAGCGGGCGCGCCCACCGGGCCTGCACCGCCGACCCATCGCCGGAGGGCGGGAGGGCGTAAACGAAGAAGAGCGACGATCCCATGAGGACCATCGCTCCCGCATACTGCAACAGCCTGAGAGCGACGAGCGCAGTCTCAAGCATTTCAGCCGACCTTGAAGGCCACTTCGCCGTTCATCTTGTGGCCGTCGGCCGAGGCCGCGGACCAGACGATCTTGTAGGCGCCTTTGGCCAGGGCCGCCTCGGGTGTGCCGATGATGCTCTTGCCATCGGTCGAGAGGGTGGTCTTCACCGCGACCTTCATGCCGCCATGCTCGGGCATGGTGATCTCGAATTTCGAGAAGGCCGGCACCAGCTTTTCGCTGAAGGTCAGGGTGATGGCCTTCGGGGCCGCCGCGACGGTGGCGTTGGCCGCGGGGTTCGAGCTCGCCAGATGGGCGTGAGCCCAGGCCGGGCTGGTGGCGAGGAGGGCGCTCACGCCGGCGAGGGCAGCAAGGTTGAACAGGCGGTTTTTCATGTGGGTCTCCCGACGAGGTGTCGTTGAAGTCTACGCACCGCAGACTGCTTAACCCTCAAACTAGCCGGGTTCGCCTGCACCAGGGATGAACGGCCGGTCGCCGACCTGGTCCATGGTATGAGCATTGATGCAGCGAAACGAAGCCCATGAGCGTCGCGACCGGGTCCTGAACAGGGAGTGCTTTTGCATCACCCTGGACAGCGATGGCCTGCGCGCCGCGATCCGCGCGGAGACGCCGGATGAGGACCTGGCCTCAAGGCTTATAACGACGCACCCACATCTCTTCGCTCGGTCGCCAGTTTTCCTGGCGCGGGGTGACCTTGAGGCCATGCTCGATGTTGCCGGGGCGATCGAGTCTGCCGCAGCGACGCCCGCGTATCAGGCCGCCGTCCTGGCTTGGGCGCCCGAGATCGCGCATCGGGACTTCGGACCCCGTGGCGCCTTCATGGGCTATGATTTCCACCTGGGCGCCGGCGGACCCAAGCTCATCGAAGTCAACACCAACGCGGGCGGCGCTTTCCTCAACGTCTTCTTGGCCCGAGCCCAGATGGCTTGCTGCGAGGAAGCCCGGGTGGCGAAGCGTTCGGCGCAACTGGATGAGTTCGAACCTGCAGTCTGGCGCATGTTCATTGGCGAATGGGAGAGCCAGCGCCCGGCCACGCCGCTGCAGACTGTCTGCCATCGTCGACGACCGTCCCGAGGACCAGTACCTTTTTCCTGAGTTTCTTCTCGCGCAGCGGTTTTTTGAGCGACAAGGCTTGCGTGCGTTGATCGCCGATCCCGGCGAACTCAGCTTGGCCGACGGGCGCCTGCGATGCCGTGGCGAGACGGTTGATCTGGTTTACAATCGCTTGGTCGATTTCTCCCTTGGGGCAGAGGGGCATGAAGAGCTGCGCCAAGCCTATCTTGCCGACGCGGTTGTGCTGACGCCCAACCCCCGCAATCACGCGCTCTTCGCAGACAAGCGAAACTTGAGCCTGTTGTCGGATCCGGCCGCCGCGGAAATTCTGGGCGCCCGCACCGCCGGGCACTTGGCCGCGGTCCCACGCACTCAATTGCTCACCGCGGAAAACGCCGGCGCCTTATGGGGAGAACGCAAAGGTCTCTTCTTCAAACCGGCGGGCGGTCATGGCGGCAAGGCGGTGTATCGCGGCGACAAGATCACCCATCGGGTGTGGGCGGAGGTGAAGCAGGGCGAGTATATCGCTCAAGAGCTTGCCATGCCGACTGAGCGACGGATCAAGGTGGATGGGGAGGTGCAGGCGCTGAAGCTGGACGTTCGTCTCTACACCTACAAGGGCTCACTGCTTCTCTGCGCCGCGCGGGTATACCAAGGTCAAACCACCAACTTCCGAACCCCGGGCGGGGGCTTTGCCCCGGTCTTCATCGTGTGAAGGCCTCGACCCCGCGCAGGTCAAGCTCGCTGGCCGGCCAGCGGAACGCTCGCCCCGGGGCGATCACAATCTGCTCGTCGGTCGGGATAGCGAACGATTTCACGGCGCTGTCCGCCTGGCTGATGCATCGTGTCCCGACATTGTTTGCCTTGAGCTCGAGGCGCAGGCGAGCCAGCCAGCCACAAAGCTGCGCGGTCCACAGATCGGATAACCGCTCATGTTCCTGCAGGTGATGCCTTCGCATTGCAACGTTGGGGCGGCCTGCGCAGCGTCAAGCGAGAGGCCGTTCATGAGCACCTCCCATGCCGATCGGAGGCCGACGGTTAGGCGGCAGGCGAGGGGACGACCGCTCGCCGCGCGTAGACCCCAAGACAGCAGTGCGGAGCCGCCATGCACACGGAGTCGACCCTGGGCGCGTGGAGCCAGCTACTCCGTACAGCGACCGCTCGCTTTGGGCCGTCGAGTTGTTCGCGCCATTGTTTACCGGACCGTGGTCGCACCACGCGATGCCGCATTCGATCGACTGCTCGGTTCGAACACTTCGGAGAAGTGTTTCAGCCGAGCAACTCGCGGCAAGTGGAGCTAATGCTCAGTTCGGTGTCGAGTACGCACCCACTCCAGGGGAGTCGCTGCGCCTTCTCCTACGCGCCCTTCCCATCGATCCTTCAGAGTTCGTGTTCATCGACCTTGGATCGGGAAAAGGACGCGTAGTTTGCTTGGCGTCGCTCTTCCTATTCAAGGAAGTGATCGGTGTGGAGTTCTCGCGCACGCTCCATGAGCAGTCCGTTCAAAACGTCGCGTCGGTAACGGCGACGAACCTGCCGCAGTGCCCTAAGGTCACGTCGCTATGCGCAGACGCTACCCAGTTTGAGTTCCCGCCGTCAGACCTAGTGCTATTCCTGGACAACCCCTTCGGGGAGCCGGTGCTGGAGAAGGTTCTTGAGAACCTGCAAGGTTGGTATGGAGAGGGTGGGCGGAAAATCTACCTGATCTACTACAATCCAGCCCATGAGGACGTAGTCAGAACTTCCGGATTTCTACGGTCTGGAAGGTTGAGTTGGCGAGCGCGCACCCTACTGGCCGTAACGAGTCCACATCAGGCGTTGATCTACACCGCCTGACCGTTTTGGGCGCAGCCCTCTGTTTCGCCGCACCGCCGTTTCGTGGTGGTTAGCCACTGACGTTGACGCGCTGCCGCGACCGCTCCGCTTGTCGGCCCGATTCGAGAGAGTCCTTTGCGATGAGTGCGACTAGCGGGCGTCTAGGGCCGAGAGGCCAACATCTAAAACTCAGAAGGTCGTGCTGAGAGACACCCTGACCGCTCGAGACGATCCCGGCAGGATATTGTTGTCCCCGTGGCTCGTCGGGAAATAGCGCTTGTCGAAGGCGTTCTCGAGGTTCACCTGCGCGCGCACCTTGTCAGTGAGCTGCGCATACACGGCAGCGTCCACACGGGTGAACCCCGGCAGAGTCACCGTGTTCGAGATGGAGGCGTACATTTTGGTTTGGTGCACGACGCCGAGGCCAACGCTGAACATCGGCGTCAGCTCGTACTTGTTCCACAGCGAGAAGGTGTGTTCAGGGACCAGCGGGACCTCGCGCCCGGCCGGTGCGGCGGAGGTGGTACTGGTGATCTTGGCGTCCTGCCAGGCGTAGCCGCTTGAGATTTCCCAGCGGCGGATTACGCGACCCGCAAGGCCCGCTTCGAAGCCCTTGCTCCTCTGCGCGCCCGTGAGCACCACCTGGCCAGGGCGGGAAGGATCCGGCGCCGTCGTGTTCTCGCGATCGAGACGATAAAGCGCGGCAGTGAAGACCAGTCCAGGGGTCGCCTGCCATTTTATGCCCACCTCCAAGTTCTCGAACTTCTCCGGCTTCAGCGTCTCAGTGGTGGCGCTCAGCGACGAGAACTGGTCGCCTGAGCTTGGCAGGGACGAGACGCTGTAACTGGCGTAGAGCGACACTGGCTCGACCGGCTTGAAGACCAGGCCGAGACGCGGGGACCATAGGCCGTCCTGGCGGGTAAAATCGCGGCGGCCGATGGTGCTCGCACGCTCGTCGAAGAAGTCGACGTCGAAACTATCGAAGCGGAGACCGGCAACGAGCTGCAACTGCTGCGTCAGGTCGATCTGGTCCTGGACATAGCCCGCAGCGACCGTGGCCTCGATCCGGTTATCCGCGTCGCTGCCTGTCGTGGAGAAAGAGATCGGTAGGCCCCGCACCGTTGGAGAGGTGAACGAAACGCCGCTCAGAGTCATTGGGCCCGTCACGGTGTTGAAGCGACCCGTGCGGCGCAGGTTCTCGGACTTCTGCCGGCCGAACTCCGCGCCCGCCAGGATTGTGTGGCGCATCCCACCGACCTGCGTTGTCCAGACAATATCGGTCTGGTTGAACAGGTTCTCCCGCGGGCTGAAGTTCAGGTAGGCCTGTAGCGGGTAGGTTGCGGGGGCGCCGGTCGCGCCGACGACGGCGGCGCCGCTGGGGAAGATGTTGGCGTAGAACTTGTCGTACTCACCGAAGACGGTTCGGTTGCGGATCATCAGGCTGTCGGACAGCTTGTACTCCCCGGCGAGGTTTAGGAGGTCGACTTTGGTCGTGGCGTAGCTCCGCTCCGGATCGCCGAAGAAGGCGCTGCGCCGCGCCGGAGAGGGGCCGCCTGCGAAGGAGGGGACGCCGCGGTCGGTGGTCCGGTCGTCCTCGAAGTGCTCATACGAGAGCGAAACCGTCAGGTCGTCGCCATTGCGCCACGCTATAGAGGGGGTCACGCCCCAGCGCTGCACGTTGGCGAAGTCGCGGTAGCTGTCCGAGCGCTCGTACGCGCCGACGAGGCGGACAGCGAAGGCGTCGCTGACGGGGCGCGCGGCGTCCACGGTGAGGCGGCGGTGATTCCAGGATCCGACCTCGGCCGTCAGCCCACTGGTATCGGACCAGTCGGCTTTCTTGATCACTCGGTTGATCACACCACCGCCGCCGCCGCGCCCGAAGATCATGGCGTTTGGCCCCTTCAGGACCTCGATCCGCTCGACGTTGTAGAGGTCGCGGAAGTACTGGACGTCGTCGCGCACGCCGTCGACGAAGAAGTCCGCCGTGGTGGAGTTGCCGCGAAGAGTCGGCGCGTCGCGGTGACCCTCGCCCTGCCCCATGCTCACCCCCGGAACGTAGCGCATGACATCGGCCATACTCCGCATGGACTGGTCACGTATCAACTCATCGGTCACCACTGTCACGGCCTGGGGGACATTGAGGAGCGGTGTATCGGTGCGGGTGGCGGTGGAGATGCGTTCCGCACGATAGGTTTCGTCCTTCGGCCCGGTCACCGTGACGCCGCTCAGCTCTTGGGCGGTGGCAGTTTCGCTGGCGGACGCGGCTGACGCGCAGGCGGCCAAGATCAGCGGCGCGAGAGCGATAGCGGTGGCGTTAAGACGCACGTTCACGGTAAGCCTCTAGTCTATAGAATGCGATTGCGAGGCATTCCTAGGAGGGTGGCGAGAACTTGGCAATGAGAGATAGTCGCAACAGCCGGATTTCCGGGAACCCGTTCATGTTCAGGCTGGCGCTTTGGCTGCTTCTGTCCGCGCCGGGCGCGTGGGCGACCTACGCCTACCTGAAGGGCCACGCCAGCTACGGCGAGTACATCCACGCGACGGGAGACACCTCGGCGCGCCTACTGATCGCGACTTTGGCTGTGACACCGATCCGGCTTCTGTTTCAGCGGGCGCGCTGGACGTCTTGGCTGATGCAGCGGAGGCGAGACTTCGGCGTCGCCACTTTCGTATATGCAGTGTTGCATACGGTGGCCTACGTCGCTCGCAAGGGCGAATGGGGCTCCGTGCTCTCAGAAGCCGCACAGCCCGAGCTGGGAGCTGGATGGGTAACGCTCGCGATCTTCGGCGCCTTGGCGCTCACGAGCAATGACGCCTCCGTCCGCCGGCTCGGAGCCGCGTGGGGTCGCCTGCACCGAACTGTCTACCTGGGCGCATTGCTCACGTTCGCGCACTGGGTGCTCACGGCGTTCAACCCGACGGCCGCACTGGTCCACGCTGCAGTACTGGCCGTGGTCATCGCCGTGCGCGTCTGGCTCTCGCGGCGGAGAGCGTCCCGCCGCGACGCGGCGGGACTGGAGCGGGTGGTCAGCGAACCGTGACGTAGCTCGCCAGGCGCGCGACCTCGGCCGGAGGGACGTACTTGCCGATCTCCTTGTTGAACTGGTTCATGTCAGCGTAGGGCCGATACTCTTCGAATTCATGGGCCATGCGCGTCGTCATGCCCGGGATCAGCATGATCTCTTCACGCGTGGTTGCGTTGAGGTTGATCGGGACGAAAACCGCCGAATAGAGCGCCTGACGCTGGGTATCGTTCAAGCCCGTACCAACCCTCGCATGGAACTCGCGCATGGTGGCGAAGGGGCGGCTCCTAGCGATAGTCGCGACCATCGCCGCAGGCACGCCCGGCACCGCCCGGAGTTGCGCGTCGGTAGCGGTATTTGGATTGAGCCGGGCCGGCGCACGCGCCGGTGCGGGCGAGGCGGCGCGCTGCGGTTGGGAGAGCGCGGGTTGGGTGGCCATGAGGGCGGCGGTGGCCGCCAGCACTGCATATCGGACCAGCATATCGACGATTTCCTTGGCATAGGGCTTCACAGTAGCGGTGTTCAAACACTGGCCTTTTCGCAAATGCGTTGCAACTGCATTAGCACCCAGGCCCACACCACGGGCTCCGCCGTCGCTAGGAGGTACGCTATAGGGGAAAGTGGCGGAGTGTTCCTTGCGGGCGCAAGGCCACTTGGTATTTCCGATAATGCTTATTATGCGCAAAAACTAACTAATTGATTTATATCGCCTTTATGCAACTTTGATACATTCGACGTCGACATAAAAAGGGCTCAGTGCGGCACCACCGCCCTCCTTGATGCCTAGCTTACACCCTGGAGACCACTGCGCAGCCAGCGGCCACAACAATAGCATCTTCGACCAAGCCGCTCTTTATTTAGCCAGTATACGCCATCGCACGTTGCGAGCGGCCAGAGTGACTTAGGCCGAAGGCACTGCCGTTCCGACAGCTAGCGCCGCGCGCTCCCTGCCCCGCGGCGCCAGCGCCTGAACCAAAGTTCGGCGGGGCAGGCCCCTTCCTGGGGTTCACTCGCCACGGCTGAGATGCGCCAGTTGCGGTCATTCGGAGCGCGGCGCAATCCAGACTTTGACATCATCCAAAATCGGCACCGCTTCCGATAAGAGGTCCCGGTGGAGGGGCGCCATGCCAAGGCTACTCGCAAACCGCCTCTGCCTGAATTTTTAGATGGGGATCGCGGCCGCGCTTGTTAGCGCCCACCGCTAAGCTCAAGTCCACAGTCCCTTCTTCCGTTGCGGCGTGCCGGTCTGCACTTCCAATTCGGGCACTGCGCCGGGCCGGCCATGGAAATGCGTTGCGCGCGCAGCCTTGTCGCGCGCGCGGCCCCAGGCGATCTCGTCCTCCGACATGTCGCCGGCCCAAACGACGGTGTCTCGCTTGATCAAATAGTGGGATCGGCATGGGAAAGCCCAGTTACCGACCGAGGGCCATAGGGTGACGGCCTCACCGTCATAAGTGAGTTGCCAACCAACGGGACTGATAGGCGTCACCACTTTCGTTCGACAGCCGCAGAAGCAGTTGTGAACCGCGGTCGCGTAAGCGATCGAGACGTAGAGAACACCGTCCTCCCGTTCCTTCGGGATGAACTCGACGAACTCATGGCGGATTTTGAAGGGCCGCTTCATTCGTCGCCGTCCTCGTTGATTGTCTCGGCGCCGGCGACCACGAAGACGCTGAAGTGCTCGTGGGCATCGTCGTCGTAGAAGCCGAACAGCTTCTTGAACTTGATCACCGCAAGCGCTGCGTTCAGCGCGTTCAGCTCCACGACCTGGATGTTCTTGTCGTACTCGTTGATCTCGTCCGTCGTCGTGAACGCGATGCGGTTCTTCTCGTAGACGTGGTTACGCTTTGCCGGTGTGCTGGTGGTCGTCCGCAATTGGCCGCGGAGACTCTCACCGTGGATCGTGATGCCCATCCCGACATCGATGAACGGGATTCCGAGAGCTTCCAGTTTTTCGACGATGGGCCGCTTCCCCTTCCCCTCCATGCAGAGGAACACGAAGTCCAGGCCTTCCAGATCGTGCAGCTTGTCGGGCGTCATGGCGTAGGGGTGCGTGAAGATTCCGCGCCGCATCTTGCCATAGGTCCGAGCGTGGAACACCACCTTGGTCAGTTCCTCATCGAGCTCCTCGCCGGACACCGCGCCGGGTGCGCGGAACACGTTGTGCTGTTCGAGGCCGTCGCCGTCGAACAGATGGATTTCCTGCGCAGGGCTCTTAGCGATGTAGTCCAGCACGTAGGACCCGGTTCCGCCCAGACCTACGATGCCGACCTTGAGCGGCTTCAGCTTGTCGTTGATCGCCACGATGTCCGCCCTGCTGCTGGCCGTGTCCTCGTAGAGGAACACGCTATCTTCCGGGTCGGGTGCCCGAGGTTTGTGGTTGATCGCCGTGATGCCCGGCTGAGCGGCCTGCGCCGGCCCCGAGATCTTCTCCACGTACTTCGTCATCTTGTCGTAGAAGTCCGTGTAGCGGCCGGTCAGGGCTGGCTTGTGAGAGAAGTTCCACTTCACTTCGTGCCCGGCGATTGTCATCGGTGTCGAGCTTGGCCCGAGCGATTGCATCGTCGCGCCGTTCACCTGGCAGGGCATATCGCCGGCCCATTTGCACTGATGGTCCTCGGGTTCGAGCGCGACGTCATTGTTGAGACGAAGCGCGGCAAATAGGACGCCGCGCTTCACCTCGCGCTGCTCGTTCACGTACGGCACGTTGTGGACGACGAGATAGCCGACGAGGACTTCGATATCGAAGCCCTCGTCGCGCAGTTGCCGGAGCGCCGGACTACGAGCGATCGGTCGGCGTGACATCGAAGATCATCTTGTTTTTGATCTTGACCGAGTGGCCGTCGGTGAGCGTGCCCTTCGGGTTCGCCGGGGGGCCGTTGCGGTAGGTGACCGTGAACTCGATCAGCGTGCCGCTGGGCGGGACCGGGTAGGCCAGCTTCACCACCTGGTCGAACGAGATGCGGGTCTCGACGACTTCGTTGGGTTCGCCGTTCACCAGGATGGTCACCGCCTTCTGGCTGTAGAAGTGCTCGTCCTCCTTCAGGTGCAGCTTCTTGGCGTCGCGGGGGACCAGTTCGTCCTCCTTGTCGCCGCCGACTTCCTTGAACAGCTCCCGGTGGCCTGGGATATTGGCCAGTGCGTAGAAGGCTTCGCCGGTGGTGGGGTTCGGGGACTCGAGGGCCTCCCGATCGATATGGATTCGCACCAGGTGCGCCGCGACATTGACAGACATTGTACTTCCTTCCCCGCTTTCGCGGCGCTTGCGTTTCGGCCCGCCGGGTGCCAACTTGGTGTCCGGACAGACAACAACGAGGGCCTGAAAAACGCCCTGCTGACCTAGGTGCAGAACAGGGCGTGTTGTCCGTCCAGACAACATATGAGGATGAAGATGATGCTTGTCAAGGAGGGCGGATGCCGGAGTCCGCGCTAGGGCGATGGTTGAAGGGGCTGCGCGATGATCGCAGCCTCAGCCTGAGGGATGTTTCGCAGCGTGGCGAAGTTGATCACGCCTATGTCTACCGCCTGGAGACCGGCGCAAAAGAGTCGCCGTCAGTGGACGTGATCACCAAGCTGATTGAGGCGCTGACACCCTCGAGCCGCAACGTCGAAATACTTCGTTTTCTGGCCAGCCACCCGAGCGTTGATGTTGGCCTAGCCGACTTCGCGCGCGAGGACGAAAGCGTCACGCCAGAAGAATTCCACATGCTCACGACGGTGGTGAACCGAGGCGCGCGCCCCGACTACGCGACGTCGCTCGCCCGCATCCGCCGCTTCATGCAAGAGGAAGACGATGGATGAGCTAGCCGTCGCCATGAAGGCGCGAGACTTCATCGCGCAATGCGGACCGTCCGCGCTCCCGGTCTCGGTAGACTCCTACGCCGCCAAGATAGGCGGCGTCGTGAAGGCCGAGGTGCTGGGAGAGAATGAGGACGCGTGGTCGGTGAAACTGCCTACGGGCAAGTACCGCATCTGCGTGAACTGCGCGCAGAACGGTCGACGCCAACGGTTCAGCGTCTGCCACGAAGTGGCCCACGTCGTGCTGGAAATCACCGCCGACCACTCGGCGCCGAGCTGGAGCTTCGCGCGCCGGCCGCCCGGCGAGATCGCGTGTGATGTGTTCGCCGCCGAGTTGCTGCTGCCCTACAAGCTGTTCAAGCCGCGGGTGGACGCCTCCGACATGGGGCTCAAAGCGATCGGCGAGCTCGCCGACGAGTTTGACGCCTCTCTGATTTCGACCGCATCGCGCTTCGCCACCTTCTCCCGCGAACTGTGCGGGTTCGTTCTCTCGGAAGGCGGTAGAGTCCGGTACTGCGCACGCTCGACATCCCTTCGTGACGCCAGAGCCTGGGTCAAGGCTGGGACCGCGTTGCCGACGGACTCACTGAGCGCGCGCCTTCGGGAGGGGGCCGTGCCGACGGGGCCCGAGGAAGCTGAGCCCGACCAGTGGTTCGAGGACTGGGACAGGGACGGCTCGCTCTACGAGGACGCCCGACACTTCAGCCAATGGGATCAAACGCTCACGCTGCTCTGGTTTGATGAAGAAGATCTTCGGCCCCAAACGGTTGATCGGCGCCAGTGGGAAGAAGAGACTCAAGGCTTGCGCGAACTCGACGGAAACCTGCCCTGGCCTGGCAAGTCGAAACGCAGGCCCTAGAGCATGTCCTGGGCCCAGCGAGCGGCACGGAACATCCTCCCTCTGAGCCGGAGAAGTCCGATCTCGCGGTGGCGCTGAAGGAATGGCGCTATGAAGGCGGCTTCCACGATCTCGAAGCGCCCGACGCCGACTGCGAACTCTGCGATCATCCTGATATCCGTTACCAGTTCGAAATCAGGAACCGTTTCACCGACGCCCATCTTCAAATCGGCTCGGAATGCATCAACCGGTTCGGAATCAGCGCGACCGGCGATGACGGCGAAGACCTGGACGCCGCCGGCACACGGAAGAAGGTCAGTCGCGATCGGCGAACTCTAGTCGAGGAGGCCCGCAAGAAGCGGGTGATCTCCGTCGGACGGTCCATCTTACTTGAGGAAACCTGGACCGCCGCCAAGCCTGCCTGCCCCTCGTGAACAAAACAAGAAACAACGCTCGACGTGGCGCCACGCAGGCTCCAACGTGGCTCCATGGATTTCGATTCGAAAAACGCCACCGTCCGCAGCCTCGACCGCATCAATCTGCGGCTGGCCGCCGAGACCTTCGCTGAGATTGACGCCGCCTGCGCCGCGCGGCCGGGCAACGTCTCGCGCAACACGTGGATCGCCGAGGCCGTGCAGGAGAAGCTGGCCCGCGGACCCCAGGCCGCTGTGCAAAGCCCCGAGCGTCGCGCCCATGGCTGAGTTCTACGAGTTCTTCGCCGGCGGCGGCATGGCCCGAACAGGCCTCGGCCCCGACTGGACCTGCCTGTTCGCCAACGATTTCGACTTCAAAAAGGGCCTCATCTACCAGGCCAACTTCGGCGCGGCCGAGTTGAAGGTGGCTGACATTCGCGCGGTGACGCCGGCCGATCTGCCAGGCATCGCCGACCTCATGTGGGGCTCGTTCCCGTGCCAGGACCTGTCGCTCGCCGGCGTCGGCGCCGGACTGAAGGGTGAGCGGTCCGGCACATTCTATCCCTTCTGGGACGTGGTCCGCGCGCTCAAGGCCGAAGGCCGAGCGCCAAGGCTGATCGCCTTGGAGAATGTCTGCGGGACCCTCACCTCCCACGGCGGCCAGGATTTCGAGGCAATCTGCCGGACCTTCGCCGACGTCGGTTACCGCTGCGGCGCTCTGGTGATCAACGCCGACCTCTTCGTGCCCCAATCCCGCCCGCGCCTCTTCGTCATAGGCGTGCGCGAGGACGTGGCGATCGACCCGGCCCTCCTGTCGCCCGAGCCCCTCGAACCCTTCCACACCCGGGCTATCCGCCGTGCGGTCGACGCCCTGCCCAAGGCCGTGCGCGCCAACATGCTCTGGTGGAACGTGCCCACGCCCGGGCACCGGGTGCGCACCTTGGCCGACGAGATCGAGGAGCACCCCACGAGCGTCTCCTGGCATACGCCCGCCGAGACCGAGCGCCTGCTGGCCAAGATGTCCCCCGTCAACAAGGCCAAGGTCGCCGCGGCCGTGCGCGCCGGCCGCCGCATGGTTGGCGGCGTCTACAACCGCACCCGGCTCAATGAGCGTGGCGTAAAGGTGCAGCGGGCTGAGGTGAGGTTCGACGACGTCTCCGGCTGCCTCCGGACCCCCGGCGGCGGCTCAAGCCGGCAGGTGATCCTGGTCGTCGACGGCAAGAAGATCCGTTCTCGCCTGGTCTCGGCCCGCGAGACCGCTCGGCTGATGGGCCTGCCCGACGATTACAAACTGCCGAAGAACTACAACGAGGCCTACCACCTGACCGGCGACGGCGTGGTGGTCGATGTCGTGCGCCACCTGGCCAAGCACGTGTTCGAACCACTTCTGGCGGAGGCGGCCGAGGCGCGAGCGGTCGCGTGACCGAGCTCTTCAGGCGCCACCCCGACGCGGTCAACATTCCACCGTTCGAGACCGAGGATCTGCGCCAGAACCTCAGCCGCTTCCTCGATTGCCCCTTCGACGATCCCGCCGGAACCCGCCCCTTCGTGGGCAACTACAAATGGGGCGTCTACGCCTTCTTCGACTACGACGGCGAGCCGATCTATGTCGGCCAGACCAATGAGCGGCTGCGCACGCGCATCCGCCGCCACCTGACCAACCAGCGCACCGACGCCGTGGCCATGTCGGTCCTCGATCCTTTCGAGGTGTTCGAGATCGAGGTCTGGCCCCTGCCCCAGTTCCAGGACTCCAACCGCGCCGACCTGGCCGCCCGCCAGCATCTGGACGCGCTCGAGCGGCTAATCACCGAACGCGCGGTCCAGGGCTCGCAATTCAAGGCGATCCTCAACGAAAAGGACCCTCCGCCCGGCGACTTGGCCGTCGAGGCGCCGCCGTCCTTTCGGGCCCGCATCGTCTCCGACCGCGTCTTCGAGCTGCGATCCCACCCCGACTTCCGCATCGCCCGCCGCGCACTGATCCTCTCCCGGCTCGCCCAGGTGATTTCCGAGCGCAAAGTTCAGGGCGGGTTGCGCCGGGTCCTGCTGACGCAGGCCAAGCGGCTGCAGTGGCTCTCCGCGCGACGCTACGAAGCCCTCGGCGGCGCCGCATCGGTCGCCGTGGAGGCCGAAGGTGAAGAGGTCTAGTTGCGGAAATCCGGCGCGCTGAACGATGATCGCGCCCTATCCTGCTGAGACCGCGCCCAAGGACGGCCGCGTCATCCGCGGCTGGTTCAAGTTCGAGGGCGGCGCGCAGCTGATCGCGGTCAGCTGGGACCTTGAGCGATCGGCATGGGTCAATCTGCTGGGCGAACCCGTGCTGAAGGGCGTGCTGAAAAATTGGGGCGACGGCTAAGGCTTGCTGATAGGCCCTGCGCCGGCACACCGGCGCCACTCGAAAGAAGGCTGCAAGGAGCCTGGCCGCAGGCCACGGCGGGACGCGCCGTCGAGCGGCCGGCGGCGCCCGAAGGCGCCCGCCAGGGGCGGACCCGTAGGAGCCGCGGAACGGGGCGGGACCGAGCACGCCCGCCGGTCGCTCTCCTTATCCGGGGCGTTGCGGGGTGTCCCCGCAGAAGGGGTCGGCCGAGACCTAAGGCTCGGCCGCAGGGGAAGGCTTTCCCCAGCGCGTCCTAGGTCTTGAGGATCAGCAGGCCCAAACCCAACAGGACGACGCCGGTCAGGACAACCACGCCGTAGATCCATAGGG
The DNA here is from genome assembly GCF_042714595.1 of Phenylobacterium ferrooxidans. Classification (NCBI taxonomy): domain Bacteria; kingdom Pseudomonadati; phylum Pseudomonadota; class Alphaproteobacteria; order Caulobacterales; family Caulobacteraceae; genus Phenylobacterium; species Phenylobacterium ferrooxidans. The sequence goes on from NZ_JAOTJD010000017.1 coordinate 16,821, forward strand.
GCCGAGGGCGCCGCAGGAGCGCGCCCCGGCTAAGACGAGTGGTCGATTGGATCATGTGGACATTAGACGCCATACGCCCCAAGGCGCCAAGTCGCCCCCTCCCCTTGCTGCCAACTGCTTGACGACCGCATTTTGCATGGATTCTTAATGACATTCCTTGCAAAATGACTGCGGAGGCCTAGATAGAACCCATGAGCAAGTTCGACCAGTTCAAGGCCAAGCTCCGCCCGGGGCAGACCTATCGCCGGGCAGATTTGGCCCAATGGTCGACGGCGGTCGATCGCCACCTCAAGGAAGCGGTGCAGGCCGGCGTGCTGACGAAGCTGGCCGGCGGCCTCTACTACGCGCCCAAACAGACCGTGTTTGGGATGGCGCCGCCTGAGGACGACACGCTGGTGTCGACCTTCCTTAAGGGCGGTCCGTTCCTGCTGGCCTCCCCCAACGCGTACAATGCGCTTGGGGTCGGCACGACCCAGCTGCACAACAAGACCGTGGTCTATAACCACAAGCGCCACGGCAAATTCGCGCTCGGCGGCCGCACGTACGATTTTCGGATGAAGCCGGCCTTCCCGAAGAAGCTCACGCCTGAGTTTCTGATGGTCGACCTGGTCAACAACGTCGATCAGCTGGGCGAGAGCGCCGAAGACGTGCTTGAGCGCGTCAAGGCTCGCCTGGCTGCCAGTGACCGGGCGCGCATAAAAAAGGCCGCCCAGTCCTACGGCTCCGAACGTGCCAAGAAGTTCTTCGCTCGCGCTCTGGCCGAGGTCGGAACTTAAGGATGCCGCGTGATTTCCTGCACAACCATCGTCAGTTTGCCGATCTGATCCGGATCGTCGCCGAGGCCCAAGGCATCGCGCCGGCGCTGGTCGAGAAGGACTATTGGATCATGCAGAGCCTTTACGGCCTGCAGCAGCTGGGCCTGACCTTCGAGCTGAAGGGCGGCACATCGCTATCCAAGGGCTACGGACTGATCAGTCGTTTCTCAGAAGACATCGACATCCGCATCGAGCCACCGTCCGATCCGCCGGTGATGATTGGTCGCAACCACGACAAGCCGGCCCATGTCCAAAGCCGCAAGGATTTCTACGATCGGCTGGCGCAGACAATCGTCATCGACGGCATCACCTCAGTCGAGCGCGACTCGGCGTTTGACGACGCTCGCCAGTATCGCAGCGCCGGCATTCGCCTGACCTACGCCAGCATCAATGGATCGGTCGAAGGCCTGAAAGACGGCGTGCTGCTGGAAGTCGGCTTCGACGATGTCGCGCCCAACGAAGCCCGCGATATCAGCTCGTGGGCCTATGACTTCGCCGCTAGCCAGGTCGAGATCCTCGACAACCGCGCCCTGGGCGTCGCCTGCTACCACCCCGGCCATACGCTGGTCGAAAAGCTGCAGGCGATCTCCACCAAATTCCGCCAGCAGCAGGAGACCGGCGCGTTCCCGCCCAACTTCATGCGCCACTACTACGACGTCTATTCCCTGCTCCAGGATCTGACCGTGCAGGCGTTTGTCGGCACGCAGGGCTATCTCGACCACAAGGCCAAGCGGTTTCCGAAGGTCGATAATGCGGTCATCGCCGAAAACGAGGCTTTCGTGCTCAGTGACGCCGAGACCCGCGCCACGCTGCAGAAGGCCTATGCCGCCTCAAGCGCGCTCTATTTCCGCGGCCAGCCGGCCTTTGACGACATCCTGGCCGAGATCGCCATATGGGCGCCTAAACTTTAGCATCGACTTTCGACCGCCTCGATCCGCCCCAGCAGCAGGTCGGGCCAGTGGAATTGGACCAAGATGACGGACGCCCAGCGAGAGATTGTAAGCAAGGTTCCAGCCGTCACGCTTGGCGAAACGGCCGGTGACCCGGTCCAGCATGACCATGGATCTCGACTATCTGGCCGGCACCGCGATCTTCCTCTTCGTCCTCGTGGGTTTGATTTGGTGGCAGATTGAGGTGGCCGATGGGATCGACGTAGCGGCGGTGGGGCACCGGCCAAGGTTACTAGTGGGTCCCACCCCCCCTTATTCGACGGCGTTCAATCGTCAGGCCCACGACGCCAGCGCCCATCGCGCCGAGCAGGACTAGGCTGACAACCGGATCGGGCCATCGCCATCCTGTTGCCAGGGCCAGCACACCGGACCCGAGCGTCAGCGCGGGAACCATAAGGGCTGGCAGTAGGCTTTGTGCGAGCCCCTCTAACCAGGCCCGGTAAGACGCACGAGCCAAGATCGCGGTCAGAGCGGCATGAACGATCAAGCTGAACAGTGAGATCGCAACAATTGGCCGTGGGTCGATAGACACAGGCTGGAAAAGCCGCCGCACGGCCTCGAGGGCGAGGAGCCCGAGCAGAATGATAAGTGCTTCGCCGTGCCTCTCGTCGAGTTCGTCACCTATTCCCTCGTTCTGGGGCCGGGCCGCCTGGACAACCGTCAAGATGAGGCTGACGCCCGCGCTGAGATGGGTCAGGGCATCAACGGCCAGCAAGAGTGAACTGGCTTGCAGGGCGTACCACATCTCAAATGCGACGAAACCCAATCTAGCGGCCAAGCAGCTAGTGGCCACTATCGTCTGTAAGATTGAGCAATTGGCGAGCCAACGCATTATTGGTCCTTCGTAGAAGGGCGCGGAACGTCATCAGTCGCTCACCGTTGCAATAGAACGCTGGGAGACGACCTTCGTTCTACATTGAATATTCAGAGTGTCGAAGAGGGATGGCGGGCGCGGGCGGGACAACCTGCGTTGCGTCAGGTGTCGTCGACTGGCCCGTGTTCGCCGCCCTGGTCGCCGGAAGCGCGGCTGGCGCGCTGACAGCGCCACCTGTGGTTCGAGCGCTCACAACGAACGCGACGTTCGGCCGCCGACTGTGGGCCTTGATGGTGTTGGCGACAGCGACCTACGTCATGTCGCGGTCCCTCTCAGGACTGACGTAGCGGCTGTTCAGCGGCTGACGCCTGCATACGCTACCGCCTAATCAGCCGGCTCTCCGGACATATCGACGATCACCCAGAGCAATCAAACAGCGGCGCACGCCTCAGGATCCGAGCCTTACGCGAACCCTGGTTTCGACCGCCGCTAGACCCGCGCTGACATCTGGCGCCTGTTCGAGCGCGGCGTTGAGTTTCTGCAGTTCCTGCGTGTCTATCCGGCGTACCTTCTTAGGCCGGGTCCACTCAAAGCCGATCTGGCGTCCGAGCTTACAGGCGCGCGTCGAAACAGCTGCGCGCTGGTTTTCAGGGGCACGTGCCTTGAGTTTGTTGACCACACTGTTCCAGTAGGGCTGACCCTTACGGCAGCCCATGGCCGGCAAGCCCTTGCAATCGCCGGTCCAGAACCGACGATACCAAAGCGACTGCAGGTGATCCTCGAACCTTGGCGCGACGCCCGATGGACAGGGCGGCTTCACATAGCTCTGGGCCACTGCCGAATGGGCGAAGCCCGCCAGACAAAGGCCTACGATGAGGGCGGAACGGGCGTTGCGGCCAACGCCTTCCATGCTCTTAAAGCGCACACCTCACCTCCAATGTGTCCGATCCCGAAATGCTGGCGGTCACCGATTGTTCCGCCATCCGTCCCCGCCGTTCACTGCTGAACCGCTGCGGCAAGTGGCCAGGAACCTATGGTCGGCAATAGCGCTCCCCATTCGCGGGCCGCAGTATCGGGTAGGGGCGACATCGACATGACAAAGTCGCCCGGCCCGCCTTCCCCCCTACGCCGTTGGCGGCGCGTGGTGTTCGCGGCCTTTTCGGTTGTTGTTTTCCTGATCGCGGCGCGGGTGCTGGTTCACGAGTTTCGCGCCCTAAATTGGTCAGCGGTCGCTACGGCGGTCCATCAGTGGCGACAACGGTTTCAGTTGGCGGTGTTGCTTTGCGGGCTGAGCTTCGCGGCCGTGGGGCTGATTGAATGGCGCGCGCTCCGATGGGCGGGGACGCGCATACCCCCAGGCGAAGCCTTCACGGTGTCCTTTATCGCCAACGGCTTCGCCCACAGCCTGGGGGCGTCCGCGTTGGTGGCCAGCGCGGTCCGCGCGAGGCTTTACGCCCGCCATGGGGTTGGCCTGACGATGTCGGCGGCGATAACGGCGTATCAAACCGCAACTTCGACGGCTGGTGTTGCAACACTGGTGGGGGTCGCGTGTCTGCTCGGCTATGGCGGCGGACCCGGGCTGTTCATCGGGGCTCTGACGCTCGGCGGCGTTGCGCTCTATTTGACCGCCTGCGGGTTCGCGCGCGGCGCACTGGAGCTCTGGGGACACCCCTTCGCCCTGCCCCACCTGCGGGATGCGATCGCCCAAGTCGCCTTGGGTGCCGCGGACAACGCCTTAGCGATTGGCGCCTTCTGGATGCTGCTGCCGCCGCGTGCGGTCGTGTTCCCGCGATTTATCGTCGACTATTCGGTCGCCTATGTCGGGGGAGCGTGGTCAGGTGTGCCGGGTGGCGCGGGTCCGTTTGAGGGCCTCCTCGTCAACTGCTGCCTACCCTCGACAAGACATGTCTCGCCGCCGCCTTCCTGGGGTTCAGGCTCATATTCAATCTGGCGCCGCTGATCCTTGCGGCCGTCTTGTTCGCCGTCAAACTTTTGCGGCCCCCGCGACGGACGGCCCATGCACCGCTCGCCATCCACGCCAGGCTCCGAGCGCAACAAAATCTAAGCTGAAGCGTTGCTGGAAACGGAGGACCGGTCTGCGTGTCTTCGCCCGAGAACACGTCCCAATGCCGACGATCACCACCCTCTCCGAGCTGACGATCGACGGCAAGCTGTCCCTGGGCAGCGGCGGATCGAGCAAGGACCTGTTCGACTTCTACGGTGATGACCTGCGGGCTTGGTTTCATGCGCAGCGCGCCCTGCATGACGCCATCATGGTCGGCGCCGGGACTGTCCGATGTGATGACCCCGAACTCACCGTCAGACATGCGCCGGGCGCAAATCCCCTGCGGGTCGTGCCCTGCTCCACAGGCCGGCTCCCATTGGACGCCCGGCTGCTGACCGACGGCCTACCGACGCTGGTGGCAGTGTCGCGCAAGGCCGAAGAGGATGTCGTCGCGGCTCTCGCCACCAAGCCGGGCGTCACAGTGGTTCGCTGTGGCGACGACCGGGTTGACCTGCACGAATTGATGGGCGTCCTCGACGCCCGGGGTATCAAGACGCTGATGGTCGAAGGCGGCTCGCGCCTGCTTCACAGCCTGTTCGAGGCCGGCTTGGTTTCACGAATTGTGATCAAGCACATCCCCGTCATCTCTGGCGCCCTCGAGGCGCCAACATACCTTCGTGCCGACCGGTCAGGCTCGACCCTCGCCCTGTCCCGCTGGCAGCTGACGGACCTCTTCGTAAAGAGCGGCGTCGGTGTCTCCATCTACAAGCCTTTAGCCGCTGCGGCATGAGGAGCTCGGCAGCGATCCGGCCCCTGGACCAGGGCGACGTCGCTGCGGTCTTGCACGTTCAGCATCAGACCCTGATGCGAGCCTATCAGGCTCGCTACATCGTCCTGCCGCCCGCCCCCGTCGGCGGCTCAATCATCGCAGAGCTAAACCGGCGCTACGATCCGGGCGAGCTGGCTCGGCTGGAAGCGTCCCGTCCGGCCCTGGAACACACACTGATCACCCCCCGCGCCGGCGCCGCGATTAAGAGCGCGGCCGGCACGGACCTCATCACCTATGCCGAGGCGCTGTTGCCGCGCATGCGGGCCGAGCCGGAAAACCCGTTTACCGCCTTCCTGCGAACCACGCCGGGTCGCGAACACCACTACCGCGACTTTCTGCTGCAGTCGTCGGCGGACCTGCTGGCGGAGGCGTCGGCCTCAGCGTTCGGCGTGATCGGCGCGTTCGGTGCGCCGCAGTCAGCCCTGTTCCGGATCCTGATCGACGAGTTCGGCTATGGCGCCCACGACCGCAAGCACAGCGTCCTTTACCAGGCCGTGATGCGCGATTTCGGCCTGTGTGACGACTACGGCGCCTATGCGCCGCTATTCGACACCGTCAGCCTGGACCTGCACAACACAATCCACTGGCTGTTCCAAAACCCCCGCAACGTCTTTCTGCAGGCGGGTTTCCTGCTGTTTGCTGAGACAGCCTACCAGCGCTCCACCGCCGACCATTTCCGCTACCTGAGCGAATTCCACCCGGACGCAGACGCCCGCTATTTCAGCGAGCACGCCCACATCGACTTGCACCACACGCGGATGGTGATTGACGACGTTTGCACGCCGTTTGTGACGAGCTACGGCGCTGCGGCCGGGGCCGAGATTGTCGCCGGGGCCGAATTAACCCGCGCCACCTTTGCCCGCGCCGGCGCACATCTTCTCGCGGTCAGCCAGGCGTTCGCCAGCGCGGTCCTGGCGGGTGAGGCCTGGTATAACGCGCCACAGGTCCCGGCCCCCGGCGCTCAGGGCGTCACCCCCACAGGCGCCGCGCAACTATCTGACCCGACAACACAGATCCAGGTCGGCGGCCTGGGCATCGTCAGCGCCGCAGCTTTCGCCGAATTCCCAAGCGGGGCGTATGGCGTGCTTGCAGGCGAAGGCCCCGCGTCGTGAGCGCGCCTAGTTGGATCGGCAAGGATCTTCCGCCGATCGTGCGAGACGGTACAGAATACTTCCTGCTCAGCCACGACGACGCCCTTTACCTGGTCGCCAACCGCTGCCCTCATCGTGGCGGGCCGCTGAAGTTCGGCTTCATCAACGCAGATGACGAAATCGTCTGCCCACTGCATCAGGGTGTCTTCCCGATCACCAGGCTAGTCGCCCAGCCCTCAACCATCCGGCTGGATGAGCGCGAGGCCGCCCTCAGATGAGCGCTGTCAACCGATCCCTATGGCGCGCCGTCGTGGCCGAGGGCGAAGGCCTGAAGTTAGCCAACCTCGTCACGCTCTCCCGCGGCGTATTGATTGTCCCGACCTTCGCTTTGCTGATCGCCGGCCACCCCATGGCCGCGCTGATCGTTTACGGCGTCGCAGCTTCCACGGACCTGCTCGATGGCTGGCTTGCACGGCGCAGCGGGCGTTCGTCGGCGTTTGGGGCGCAGCTCGATGCGGCGGTCGACAACCTGTTCTCGGTCGCCATCCTGGGCTTCCTGCTGCTGGCCTATCCCGGGGTGGCGCAGCGGCATGCCATCGCCCTGATCGTACTGTTCGTTGGACCGGTCGCCTATCTGGCGGCCTCGTGGCTGTTGAAGCGGCGCTTCTTGATGTTTCACTTCTGGTCCGCCAAGGCGGGCGCCGTCCTGCTGTTCTGTCTGTGGCCGCTGATGGCTATCACGGGGTCGGAGGCCTGGCTTCCCGCCGCAGCCGCCTTGGTGGGCCTGAGCCGTCTGGAACAGATCGTCTTCATCCTGCGCGGCGGCCTGGACTTGAACGCGCCGCATGGATTGGCCCCAATCCCCCGTGCGCTGGAGTTGCAGCCATGATCACCGCCCCGCCCGAAATTCGTTGGGGGGCAGCCACCGCCCTGGCCCGCGGCCCGGTCGTGGCCGGCCTGGATGCCGGCTCAGCGCGCAACGCGATCGGTATGCATGGCGGACCCTACGGCATCTATTCCGCGCTGGCAGTGGCCACCGGCGTCCTGGCCGAGAGCCATCGGCCCGACCTGACCAACACCCAGCCAAGCGCAACGATCGGTCCGTTCGACTCTTGGTTCGATCCTGGCAAGATCGTCACCTTCGACCCATGGGGCCACCGGGTCGCCGACGACTTCGCAAAGCAGCGCGAGCAGGGCGTGGACATCCGGCCCAGCATTGCCGTCACCGACGGGCAACTTCGCATGGGCGAGATCGACGAGGCGATGCGGCGCGGCCGTCTGCGCGCCGACGGCCGCTTCCTCACGACGACGGGCGACATCCGTGTGACCAAGATCGCGATCGAGCCCGTCTGGTGGCTCCCAGGGGTCGCCGATCGCCTAGGCTTGTCCGAGGGTGATCTGCGCGAAGCCCTATTCCGCTGCACCGACGGGATGTATCCGGCCCTGATCGACGATCCGGCGCGCAAGGTTTTTCTCCCACCAATCGGCGGGACAAGTGTCTATCTGTTTGGCGCAGTCTCGCGCCTGGGCGAACCGACGACCAAGATCACCTGCCGTGTCCATGATGAGTGTAGTGGCTCAGACGTGTTCGGCTCAGACATCTGCACCTGCCGCCCCTATCTGGCATTTGGGGTCGAGGAGGCGGTCCGCGCCGCCCAGACCGGCGGCCTGGGTGTCGTCGTTTACAATCGCAAGGAAGGCCGCGCCCTGGGCGAGGTGGTCAAGCTATTGGTCTACAACGCGCGGGCCCGCAGCGTCAGTGGGGACCGCGCCGACGCCTATTTCGACCGTACGGAACGGGTGGCTGGCGTCTGCGACATGCGCTTCCAGACCCTGTCTACGGATGTCCTGCACTGGCTGGGCCTAAGGCGGATCGATCGTTGGATCTCCATGAGCAACATAAAGGCCGATGCGGTTTTGGACTCCGGGATCGAGCTCATCCGCCAGATCGCCATCCCAGACGATAAGATCCCCGCCCACGCTGACGTGGAAATCGCCGCCAAACGCGCGGCCGGGTACTTCATCGATGCCGCTTAGACGCCGACTTGGCGCGGCCGCGGCGGACTAGGGACAACGGGTCGAAAACTTTTTGGAGCGCTGAGCTTGGGCTTTCACCATCCTGCTCCGCGAGGGCTTGGAGGCCCTGCTGATCGTGGTGGCCATGATCGCGTTCTTGCGCAAAGCCGACCGGCGAGATGTGCTGCCCTACGTTCATGGCGGCTGGGTATCGGCTCTTGCCGCTGGCGGCCTGACCTGGGCTGCGGCGACTTATCTGATCTCGATCAGCGGGGCGAGCCGCGAGCTTACGGAAGGCTTCGGGTCCCTGCTTTCAGCGGTCGTGCTGATTTCGGTTGGCGTCTGGATGCATGGCAAGGGCCAGGCCGATGCCTGGCAGAGCTACATCAAGGAGAAACTCGCGGCCGCGCTCTCCAAGCGCTCGGCCTGGTTCCTGTTCCTGCTGGCGTTCGTCGTCGTCTACCGCGAGGTATTCGAGACAATCCTCTTCTATGCCGCCATGTGGAGCCAAGGCGCGCAATCGGCGATCTTGGCCGGCGCCGGGGCCGCTGTGGCGACGCTGGCGCTGATCGCCTGGGCCTTGCTCAGCTACAGCAGGCGCCTGCCAATTTCACAGTTCTTCTCCTACAGCTCGATCCTCATCTCTGGGCTGGCTGTGATCCTGACAGGCAAGGGTGTGGCGGCCTTGCAGGAAGCAGCTCTCTTCGACCTCCATCCGCTCGCCGCTGTACCGCGGATTGAAATTCTGGGCGTGTTCCCCACCGTCGAAGGCGTCCTGGCCCAGCTGCTAACCCTCTTGGTGATCGCCGCAGGGTTCTGGTTCACCAGCCGGCGGGCTGAAGTCCGCTGACAATCGATCGGGGGTGGCGCCCGGCGTACAGATCAAACGCCATGGTCGGACAAGGTGACATACGGCGGCGCCTGGCTAGGATTGGACCGTGCCCGGGACTGCCAATGATGAATCTAGCGAGGTGGCCGATCCTTAAACTCCGGCCAGGGAGAACCGACCCACCGAAGCTATCGGATTGCGTATACGAGGCGCCCTCTCAGCCTATGAGACGCCGTGCAGCGCCCCCGCGGCGCCATAAAGCAAGCCGCCCCACAAGAAAAACGAGGCTGTAAAGAGCAGTTCTGCGAGCGTTCTCAAGTCATCGCTCCTAGCGTCAGCGTGCCGGCTGGGGGGTCTTGCCTCAAATAGTGCGGAGAATAAGTTAAGAGGCTGCTACTAAAGCCGGCATCAATTTGGTGGCCACACCCGGCCGGCTGCCTTCCGGCGGAGGAAACTGACTCACCCCTGTTTACTCTCTAGTAATTCTGGTCAACCTTAAGGCCAGAATTGCGCGAATGATTGAGTAAAGATTCGGCTCTATAAACTCTTGTTGAGAATGAATCATCATATTTAGTCATCTCTAAGCTGATACGCTTTCCCGTCGTCTCTGTGGCATGGAGTATCTGCTTAGATAATTTTGGACAGCATCGGACTTTCCAATGATCGGAAAGTCTATATCTAAATATTTCGCCCTTGGTTGGATCGGTTTCTGGCTGCAATTTCCTCTATGTTAGGAAAACAGACCTAAAGTTCGGCGAAGTTCGGGAGCCCGACATGCCGACCAATCTCAAACCGCTGACGGCCATGCGCTTCTTTGCGGCCATGTGGGTCGTCGCGCTCGATTACGCCGAGCCTTGGTGTTGCTACGCCTGCTGTCATCGCCAAGGGATACCTCGGCGTCGAGCTGTTCTTCGTCTTGTCAGGCTTCATCCTCAGCCACGTCTATATGCAGGCGTTTGGTGAGCGACGTTTCCGATACCTAGACTTCCTATGGGCGCGGCTCGCGCGCGTATACCCTGTCCATCTAGCTACCCTCGCAGGCTTGGGCTTGCTGGCGGCGGCGGCTGCCGCTGTTGGCCTTGGGGGTGGCGAAGGCGACGGCGGACATGTGGTCGCCTGGGCTTCTCTGCCGGCCCAGCTGACGCTCACCCAAGCCTGGGGACTGGGAATGGCCGGCGGCTGGAACCATCCGTCGTGGTCCATCTCTGCCGAATGGTTCGCCTATTTGTCGTTCCCGTTGTTCGCCGGCCTGATTTGGCCCCTACGTCGGCAGCCGTGGTTGGCGGTGTTGATCGCCATAGTCCTGGTGATTGGACTGAACCTGACTTTCGAAAAGCTCTCGGGCTCCTCGCTCACTCGCGCGACCATCGCATGGGGCGCTCTACGGATCGTCCCCAGCTTCGCCTTGGGCTGCGCGACTTGGTTGCTCTGGCGGACGGAAGTCGTCTCCACCCAGCGCGCCTCTGTGCTTGGCGCCGTGGCTTCTGTGGTGGCCGTGGTTGGCTGCGCTGCCTTGGGCGCGCCCGACTGGCTTACAATCTGCGTGTTCGGCGCACTGATCCTTTGCCTTGCCAGCCTCTCAAGCACAGGATCGAAGCTGCTATCAGTCCCCCTGTGGGTTTACCTCGGCGAGGTCAGCTTCGCCATCTACATGGTGTGCATTCCCTGGCTGCTGGTTTTTGGCCGAGGGGCAAAGAAGCTCCTCAACCTGTCTAGCGACACCCTGCCACTGGGCGTCTGGGCCATCCTTTTCGTTGGCGTGGTTCCGGTAGCCATGCTCGTTCATCATCTTGTCGAGCGCCCCGCGCGGGAGGCCATGCGCCGCCACGGTGTGATGTTCCTTGGAGGAAGAACGGTGACCGCAGGAGCTGTCGTCGCCCCTTGACCAGCAGTCGCCCGGCTCGACCTGTAAGGTTACACACCCCCTTAGAGCAGAAACACCTGGACCAATGCGGCGGTCTCAGCGGGCTCTTGCCGAGGGCGGTAAGCGAGCCACCGTCGCCCAGGCCACCACGTCGCCGTGCAACCGCACACGTGGTCAAGCTTTGATCTGCGGGCGTTCTCACCGCTCGGCTTAACCCAGCAAGTGACCAACACTGTCAGCAACGCAGGCCCAGGCGCGGCCATAGTGCCTTCAATGGCGGCGAGGGGCGTATTAGTGTGAGGGGTTATCGCGGCCTCGGTCGCGGCGCGCGGACCTGCAAAGTGCCAGTTGTGGGGCGGGGCGCGGCGGGCTGACCGACGAGTTTGAGGTCTTTCACAGCGCTCGCCGGCGCCCCGCTTGGTTTGCTGGCCCCGGGGGCGCGGCGGTGGCATCCGATGGTGCCGCCCTCGTGCTGACCCACGGAGTGATCGCCCATCAGCGCCGGCTCTACCGCCAAGACGCTTATGTCCGTGGAGTGGGCGCCTTGACCACGTGCCGCTGCGACATCACCAACAGTGCCGGCCGTGCGCCGCGCCAATCTCGGGCCCATCGAAAAGGTAGCGCGCCGAACAGGTCGCATCCACGTCTCATGAGATCGTGGAACAAGTGAAAAGCATAACACTCTTAGAATGTTCAAGTTTCGCGCCACCATTCTTTTCGATCTCGTCTATCTCCTGTCACGTTTTATGATTTCTTAGCAATTAGTGAATAATTAACCATATTTAACTCAATGCTTTAGCTCGACGAGCGGCTTGTAGGAGAGAGAAAGTCCGATGACGATTAGCGTCCTCACGAACAAGTCCGCGCTCGTCGCGCTGCAGAACCTGAACAAGACCAACGACGAGTTGAGCGGCGTCCAGAACCGGATCAATACCGGCCTGTCGATCGCCAACGCCAAGGACAACGCCTCGGTCTGGTCCATCGCCCAGGGACAGCGCGCTGACATCGGCGCCCTCTCGGCGGTGAAGATGAGCCTCGACCGCGCGCAGTCGATCGCCGAGGTCTCGATGGCCGGCGGCGAGTCGATCTCCGACCTGTTGGTGCAGCTCAAAGAGAAGGTGGTCGCTTCCCAGGATCCCTCGCTGGACACCAACTCCCGCGGAGCCCTGGACGCCGACTACAAGTCGATCCTGCGCCAGATCGCCCAGGTCGGCCAGAATGCCTCCTTTGACGGCGCCGATATCCTGGACGGCACCACCACCTCGATCCGCTTCCTCGCAAACGCTGACGCCAACGCCTATATCACCCTGTCGGGACAGGACATGAGCCTGGGTGGGCTGATCATCACCCTGCAGGCGACCTCCTCGATCACCACGATGACCCTCGCCCAGACGGCGCTCGCCGACCTCGACGCCTCGATCGCCAACGTAAACCAGGCGCTCGGCGGCCTTGGAGCTCAGGCCAAGCAAATCGAGAACCACAACAAGTTCGTATCCCGACTGACCGACGTGCTGCAGGCCGGAATCGGCAACCTGGTGGACGCCGACGTCGCCAAGGAAAGCGCGCGCCTCGAGGCGTTGCAGGTCCGGCAGCAGCTCGGGGCCCAAGCTCTCTCCATCGCCAACCAGGCCCCGCAGATCATCCTGACCCTGTTCAAATAGCAACCTGGCTAGATCGTGAAAGGAGCGGGAGCAAATGCGTCTGGCCCGCTAGCCGATTGCACGGCGCGGCGACCAGATCATAGGCGTTGCCCAAGAAGAGAGGCCGCACACAGGAACCGGCTCGCCGCCGCGCGAGGCACGCGGCGACCGGTCTAGCGCCGAGGAGCTAAGCCTTAGCGTCCGACACATCGACTGAACTGATCTGGCGCTCCGCCTTTGTCTAAGCCAAATAGTTCGGGAGCCAGGCCCGGGCGACACGCGGCTCAAAGTTGAGTGGCCAATCTAAAGTCGTCCACACAGCCGACAAGTAGAAGCTGGCGATGATCGAAGTCTCTATACGATGCGAGATTCCAATCGGCGGCGCACGACGGCGATGCCATGCATTTCATGGAGTAGCGGCTAGGCTAGCCATCGACCTTGTGGAAATCTCGAAAACACACTCCATTCCGGACCTAAGCAGCTCGCGGCGCGCGCAGGAGGCGGGACGCCGCCTGCGGCGTGATGCCGAAGAATCGCCGCATCGTCCGGCTGAAATGGGATTGATCGCTAAAGCCGCCGAGGGCTGCCGCCGCGGCGAGATTTTCGCCGCGACGTAGCGCCCCGAGCGCCCGTTCGAGCTGGAGCCACGCGCGCCAATGGGCAAGTGGCGCACCGAGCTCCGCCTGCGCCAGAGCGCGCAGTCTGGCCCGCGAGAGTCCTACGCTGCGGGCGACGCTGCCCAGATCCAGGTAGGCGGTGGCCTGCCTCATCGTCTGCAGCGCCGTAGCCAGCCGGGGATCCAGACTTCTCGTCTCGGAGGCGGAAGACTCCGCTGTTAAAGTCAGTCCCGGGTTCGGGCCGCGCAGACGGCAGGCCCATGGGGTCTGCGCCGCCTGCGGCGTCAAGGGCCATGCCGCGACACCCCAATGTTGCGCGAGCCGGCCGAAGCTCTGGATGTAGACGATACGGCCAACCTGGCCTGACGGAACGATTGCGTGCAGGACCCCTGGCGCGACCAGGACGGCTTCACCGACCACGTCACCGCCCGCGCCCCGCACTCTGGCAGGTCCTGAGAGGCCAACCACGACCTGCGCGGAGAGGTGGCGATGCGCTTGCGCGTCGCCGCAGAGCCCCTCAAAGCAGGCCCAGTCGTCGCTGTCCGCCGTCAGCACCGATGAGACAGTTTCAGGGTTCCTGCTAGCGGAGGGTTTTGGTCTCATCGCAGTGACGTAGGAACGAAGATGAGACCCAAACCCTTGCCCTCGAAGACGACCCCCGGTGAGCGGGTGGTGAAGGATATCCGGCGTGCGACGCGGCGCCATTTTTCCGCAGAAGACAAGATCAGGATCGTGCTGGACGGCCTGCGCGGCGAGGACAGCATTGCCGAGCTTTGCCGCAAGGAAGGGATCGCCCAGAGCCTCTACTACGTGTGGTCGAAGGAGTTTCTGGAGGCGGGCAAGCGCCGCCTGGCGGGCGATACCGCCCGGGCTGCGACGACCGACGAGGTGAAGGATCTGCGCCGGGAAGCCACCGCTCTGAAGGAGGTCGTCGCCGAGCAGGCGCTGGAGTTGCGCCTGCTCAAAAAAAGCATGATCGCGGATGGGGGAGGCGGGGAATGAGATATCCCGCACCTGAGAAGGTCGAGATCATCCGCTTGGTCGAGCAATCGAGCCTTCCTGTCCGCAGGACGCTGGACCAGATCGGCGTTTCCCGCGCCACCTTCTATCGCTGGTATGACCAGTATCAGACCGGCGGTCCCGAGGCGCTGGAAGACCGCCCGGGGCGACCCAGCCGGGTGTGGAACCGCATACCTGACGATGTCCGCGCCGCGATCATCGAGCTGGCCCTGGAACAGTCGGAACTGAGCCCGCGTGAGCTGGCCGTGCGGTTTAGCGATGAGCGCGGCTACTTCGTCTCGGAGGCCAGTGTTTCCAGGCTCTTGAAGGCCCATGACCTGATCACCAGCCCGGCCTTCATCGTCATGAAGGCGGCCAAGGCGTTCACCGACAAGACCACGGCGCCGAACGAGGTGTGGCAGACCGACTTCACCTACTTCAAGATCATCGGGTGGGGCTGGGTCTATCTGTCGACCATCCTGGACGACTTCTCGCGCTACGTGATCGCCTGGAAGCTCTGCACCACGATGAAGGCCGGGGATGTGACAGACACCCTGGAACTGGCGCTCACGGCGTCAGGCTGCGACCAGGCCCATGTCCGCCACAAGCCGCGGCTCCTGTCGGACAACGGCTCGAGTTACATCTCCAGCGACCTGGCCGAATGGTTGGCAAGCAGGACATGAAACACGTCCGCGGCGCACCCTATCACCCCCAGACCCAGGGCAAGATCGAGCGCTGGCATCAGACCCTCAAGAACCGGATCCTACTGGAAAACTACTTCCTGCCCGGCGACCTGGAGGCCCAGATCGGCGCCTTCATCGACCACTACAACCACGCCCGTTACCACGAGAGCCTGGGCAACGTGACGCCGGCGGACGCCTACTTCGGCCGAGCCACCGACATCATGCGCCAGCGGGCCCACATCAAACGCCAGACCATCGAACATCGGCGCTTGCAGTACCGCAAAATCGCCGCCTAAATATCAACCCCAGATGAGGCCAGCTCTCCGCTAAATCCGGACCCCACCTGTCTCAAAAGTTCTGGCGACGTACAAGGTGAGGTTCATCGGAACCAATGCCGGCTTCATCCACCCCATGCACATCCACGGCGGGCGCTTCGAAATCGTCGCCCGCGATGGCGAGACCGTACCCCATCCGCCCGTTTCCTGGCCGACACGGTCAATGTCGGGCCAGGTCAGCGCTATGACGTCGTCTGGCGCGCGCGCCGGCCCGGCAAGTGGATGATCCACTGTCACATCCCCCATCACACCCAGAACAACAACGCAGAGACCATGGGCGGCGGCGGCCTGATGGTGGTGATTGATGTGGCTGGACCCAACGCAACGACCGCCCGTCAGCCATCCTCCTAGCGCCCGAACCTTCGGAGCCGGCCTGAACGCCAGCTAGGCTGGTGGATGGCCGGCGCGCCAAGGGGAGACCAGGGGCCGGCGCGTATAGGCAGAGACACGCCAACCACGAAAAGCGAAGAGGGTCCCATGGGTGAGACGGTCGACTGCGCCATCATCGGCGGAGGTCCCGCTGGGTTGGTCGCGGCGCTGTACCTCGTGCGGTTTCGCCGGACTGTATTGATCGCGGACAAAGGGTCTGGCCGCGCGGCGTTGATACCGCGCAGCCACAACTATCCCGGCTTCCCAGACGGCGTCACAGGGGAGGATCTCCTCGCCCGGCTGCACGCGCAGGTCCGGCGCTATGGGAACCCGATTCAACGCGGCGCGGCCTAGGGCGCGTTCGCCGCGTGGACCGCGGCGGTGCGACGGTTGTAGAGGAAGCCGGCTATCAGCACGCCCAAGACGGCGAGCTGCGCGGCCAGGGTCTGCAGGGTGGCGTAGATGCCCAGCACCTCGATGCGCGGCCAACCTCGCACCGCGGAGACGCTGATCATCCCGGCCTCTTGAAGCGCGGCGACACCCTTGCCCGCGAGCACCACGGCCAGAACCGCGACCAAGGCGGCGCTGAACGCGAAGAACTTCCCGATCGGAAGCTTGCGGCTGTAACGCAGCATCGCCCAGGCGATGGCCCCGAGCGCTGCGACGGCCGTTGCCGCGCCGGCGAGCACCGCCGTCGCCGTCGCCGGATTCCATAGCGCGGCATAGAAGAGGATGGTCTCGAACACCTCGCGGTAGACCACGACGAAGGTCAGCAGAAACAGGAACCAAGCCGAGCGGCGCGAGAGCGCTCGGGAGAGCTTGTCGCGAATGTAGCGCTGCCAAGCGTCGGCCTGGCTCTTGCCGTGCATCCAGATTCCGACGCTAAGCAGGACCGCCGCGGCGAACAGGGCGCCGAAACCTTCCGTCAATTCGCGGCTAGCCCCGCTGATGGTGATCAGATAGGTGGCGGCCACCCAGGTGGCGGCGCCGGCAGCGAGCGCGCTCGCCCAACCGCCGTGTACGAACGGCAGGACATCCTGCCGCTCGGCCTTCCGCAAGAAGGCGATCATGGCCACCACGATGAGCAGGGCTTCCAGGCCTTCGCGCAGGAGCACGGTGAAGGCGCCCAGGAACGCGGAAGCCATATCGGCCTTGGCCGGGGCGAGGATCGCCTCGGTCTCGCCAAACAGGTCTTCGATGAGGAGGGCCTGTTCGCGAACCGCCTCGATCGGGGCGCCGCGCCCGATGCGCTGCCGGAACTCGCCCATGGCGGTTTCGATGCGCGCTAGCAGGGCGCGGTCGCGGGCGGCGATCGCCGGCTCCACCGGCTCGACGCCGTCGAGATAGGTCGAGAGCGCCAAATCCGTCGCTGACTGACGGTCTCCGGCCGCATAGGCTTTCACGGTCGCCGCGAGCTTTTCCCGCGCCACCTGCAGCATGGGACCGTCCGGTGGGGCGGTCACGATCGCGGGGTTTCGACGCAGGAAGGCGGTCAAGTCTGCCGCGTTCTTCGCGCCCAGGGTCGCGGCGAGGCTAGCCGGGGTGATGCGGGTGACCGCGGCCAGGTCCGGGAACGCCGCGCGGATACTCGGATCGCCGCGCCACAGCCGCTCGCCACGTCGCGCGGCCTCCGCGTCGTACGCGAACCGGCCGACATAGAAGGCCAGCGCCCAGCGGTCCTCGGGCGGAAGGTGCGCGAAGCTCGCCATCGCCGTGCCGTCCAGGCCCTGGTCGATTACCTGGTAGAGGGCGAAGATGCTGCGGTGATCGGCGCGCGTGCGATCCGAGAAGGCGATCGGCGGCGGATCCATGCCCTTGGCGTCGGGCCCCTTCCCATCTCCGCCCGTGCCGTGACAAGAGGCGCATTGCTCGCCGAAGAGCGCCGCGCCGCGCGCGAGGTCCGGGGCGCTCTGGGGGGCGAGCGCGACGGGGTAGGCCGCGAGAAGATCGGTCGCTAGGCTCCGCGCCTGGGTCGCGACGAGCTCGGGCGCTGCTTTGCCCGCGATCGCTCTCTCGAGCTTGGCGGCCCCCTGCCCAAGAGTGGGCTTTGATTCGATGCCCGGCAGACTTTTCAGGCGGGTCCGAACCGAGGCCGAAAACTCCACCATCTCGGCGTATTCCGCCGGGTTGGACACGCGGCCGTTCTCGACAGCTCCGCCATAGTCCACGGCCACATAGTCGAGCAGCCTCCAGATCGTCTCGGCGGGCGTCGCCTCGGCGCGCGCGCCGTTCGCCAGCAGCGCCGAGCTGACGATAGTCATGCCGAGTAGGAGCAGCTTGCGGAACAAGGACTCAAGCGGCGACGCGATGGCGCGATTACGTGGCATTTGCGGGTTCACTCAGCTCTCGGCGCGCGTTTCGGATGATTTCGGTGGCCGAGTGTAGGAACAGCAGGGCAATGGCCGCGGCCACGACCAGGTCAGGCCAGGCGCTGCCGGTCCAATAGACCAGACCGGCCGCCACGATCACGGCGACATTGGCGAGAGCATCGTTGCGAGAGAACAGCCAGACAGCGCGAACATTGGAATCGCCTTCCTTGAAGCGCGACAGTATCCACGCGGCCACGACGTTGACCGCCAACGCAGCGATTCCGATGCCGCCCATAAGTTCGGCCTCCGGCGCGACGGCATTCAGGGCACGCCAGGCCGCCATGCCGATCACGAACACCCCGAGGCAGGCCAGGAAGAGGCCCTGCACCAGGGCCACCCGGGCCCGGGCGCGCTCCGTCCAGGCGAGCGCCAACAAGCCCACGAAGGTGATCGAGCCGTCGCCCAGGAAGTCGAGGGCGTCAGCTTTCAGCGCCTGGCTTCCGGCCAGGAAGCCGCCGACGATTTCGAAGAGGCCGAAGGCCACATTGAGCACGACCACGATCCAGAGCGCGCGGCGGTAAGCGGGGTCATGCTGCGCGCGTTCGGTATCCCCGTGGCAAGTGCAGCTGTCGGTATCGTCGGTCATCGCTCTTGGTCTAGCACCTCTAGCCACTAGAGGATCAAGCACCAATTGAGGGCTCGCTTGAGCGGACTGCTGTCGCAGCCTAAGCGAGATGGTGATCCAACCACGGCCAGGCTCACGGCCCCATCAGAGGTGAGGCCGAAAATCGCTCAGCATGCGACAGACCAGTGGCGTCGACCTTCAAGAGCGAAGGCAAAGCCGAGCGGGAAACGGCCTGAACCCTAGCGACTGGTTCGTCGTCTGTTGCGTGCGGACATCGTCAACTGACTGCCGACCGTAACATACTTATTCAGCGCCCTATTCACACGCTGATAGACTGAAAGTAGGTTCGACTCGAACCATTTTCCCCGCATGAATATGACGCTTAGACCCTTTAATTCGGCGCTGTGGCGGAGCACCGTCCCTCGTCTTCCCGGTTCTATGACGAACGACTCCGTGTCCGTTGAGAAGAACCTGCCCGTCCTGAACGATAATGATCGACCAGGTTCAAAAACGGTTATGATCGCCGCAATCTTCCGGCGCTTTTTCGGGTTCAAACCGATCATCAGCGTGACCTTTTCCCCAAGGCCGGCCGCGCCGACCACATCCCTACAGGGGTTCCACTTGCGATAGGATCCGAAGTCGCAGAGGGCGCGCCAGACCTTCATGGGAGGCGCGGCGATTTCAATCTCGGTCTGAATGATCATGACGGTGTCTTTCTGGTCAGATCAGGCGGCAGGCCGCCCCGATGAGGGGTTCGGCAGACAAGAGGAGTCCGATCTCAGCGCGCAGACCCGAACGCTCTCACCGCCTCCGATCGTCCAATTGGTGGGCACGTCATAGTAGGTGCAATGGCGTCCGCGGCCCGCCAGGCTCCCTAGGGGCCGGGATGCTGCAGCCAGAACATCCCCCCTCGCGCCAAGCCGTTCCACGCGGATGCGGGTCGGGGAGAGTATCGGGGACCTTCGACACACCGAGCCGTGGAACCGGGTCCCGGTTGGGGTCTGTATGGCGTCCGGCATCCGGAGGGCAAAGCCGGTTGGAGAACTGACCTCCATCGGGACCGCTAGCAGGGTCGCTCCGCCGTAGGCAGCGCAACCCGCCGTGCCAAGCGGCATGAGGACCGCCAGCATGCGTAAGATTTTCATGCGGTGCCCCTCAGCTCTATGTGTGCGTTACGAGTATTGATGGTCGGCCTCACGGCTCGATGTGAGGTGGCCGGGATTGTCTGGACAGGGATCGCCGCTGGCTAGGTGGAATCTCAGCCGATTGTGTTTCGCCGGGTTAGCGCGTCACGCAGGGAGGGCGTAGCCCGACTATAGTAACACACCAACCCCGGCGGCGAAAGTTTCATGCCGCCAGGGCCTGGGGCTGACGGTCGAAAGAGGCCTGGTCCGGGGTGCGGGCGCCCAGGCTCGAATGCGGGCGCTTGCGATTGAAGAAATCCAGATAGCAGCCGATCGAGGCGCGGGCCTCGGCGACGCTGTCATAGGCCTTCAGATAGACCTCCTCATACTTGACCGATCGCCAGAGCCGCTCGACGAAGACGTTGTCGCGCCAGGCGTCCTTGCCATCCATGCTGATCCGAATGCCGTTGTCGGCCAAGCAGGCCGGTGAAGGCCGCGCTGGTGAACTGTGAGCCCTGGTCAGTGTTGAAGATCTGGGGCTTGCCGTGCCGGGCCATGGCTTCCTGGACCGCCTCCAGGCAGAAACTCCACTTATCACTCTGTCCAGATTCTCCAGGCTGGCTCTTTCCGTCCCTCGGACGCCGGGGTCGGGCAAGCAGGCCGCAGGATGCCCGCGCTAAACGAGGATGCGCTCTGCCGGTGCGCTGAGTATGCGTGGTAGCTGGGGGTGCATCGAAGGGCAACATGGACTAAAACTTTGACAATCGTCCCGATCGATCCGGGCACCGAACAGATGACGGGTCTAATGCTAAAGTGATCGAGTACTCTACCGAGATCGAAATCGGTGAGCCAGTAGGAGTCGTGTGGTGCCGGCTGATTGCGTTTGGATCCTATCCAGACTGGAATCCTTATCAGACGATCACCGGCGCCGCCTGGACGGGCGCAAAGATTCGCGTCAATACGCGGTGGCGCATAGACGGAAAAACCGTGACTTCGTCGGCGAGGATCACCCGCCTCGAACCCGAGGTAAACTTTGAGTATCGATCTGGTTGGGCAGGATTCAGCGCCCGGCGATGGTTCGTGCTTGAGCCGACCGTCAGAGGCGTAAGAGTTAGGCACGGCATTGCCTTCGCAGGATTTGTCGCCCGCTGGGCGTTTCGCGACCAGCTGAGGATTGAGCGGCTCGCGCCCTACTGCCGGGCTCTCGGTGACGCGCTCGCGGGGAAGTCGCGGCCCGCTCCAACCGGCCCAGGAAATCGGCGCAGCCGCCGACGGCGTAGGCGGAATACTTGAAAGCCCAGAAATTGCACCGGGACCTTGGTTAGGCCCTGGGCGGCGAATGATCCTTCACGCAGGGCGCCGCGAGTTGGGGTGCCACCGCTCAAGGTGATGGCCGCCCATGCTGTTTTGCATCGAGTGGTTCCACAACTCCCATCACCGCGCCGCGGGAAGGTGACCACCAAAGATGTCACTGACCCATCGGGGCCACTCTACACGGCGTGGAGGCAATCCCGGATGGAACGAAGGGGGATGAGGGACGAGCCGGTGTTTCGGAGAGGCACAACGCGTCCAAGCATGGCTCTAGAGAACATCACACCGGCCAGATGGCGATCAGAATCGGTAGTCCAGCGCGATCTAGGTCCCCCAGGAAGAGATTTTCGATTGCCACCGTCGAAATCAAGGGTTCGCCCAGCGACGCAAGGCCTATTGTCACCGTCGATCCCCTGGTCGATTGCCGGGCACTCCTTGATCCTGCTGCGGCAACATTGTTCCTCGGCCAACCGTTCCTATTAACTGTTCGAAAATCGTGAGCTCGCGACCTCGAGTGGGGGTTTCCCGCCCGTTGAAGGCGATGACCTTGCCGTCCCTCAACGTGAATCTATCAACGCGCGTGACCTGCTCGCTGTCTTTGTCGAAGGTCACCGCGACCACGTTTCGGCTAGCAACCTTCGCCTTTCGGAAGGCTGTAACTTCTTTGACTTGGTTGATGTAAAACCACACGTTTGGATCGAACGTCGAAGTTGCCGAAGGGGACCCTAGTCTTCCTCTCACGATCGACTTGGTATCGACGCCCGCTTTAACATCGCTCGGAGCGGCGTCAATCGCCTGGTAGCCGGAGTACGTAGTGATCGGAGCGCATGCGGCGGTAGCCAGAAGCCCCCATGTGGCGGCGCCGACAATCGTGTTGCGGAATGTAGTCAGGTTCATTCAATGATCGTAGGCGCTGTGGCAGGTCGATACAATCATGTTGCAACTCGCCGAAACCGCATCGTGCCGAGTTAATCTCGTCGATGTGTCGAGGGCCGAACCGCGCTGACGTGATGGTGTGGACGACCTCCACCCACCCGGGTTCTCTGATGTGTCGTCGATAGGGACGTCACGTCTAGGGAGCGGATCATGCAAGAGGTCTCCGTCGTCGGGCTGGATCTGGCGATGAACGTCTTTCAGGTGCATGGGATCGACGCTGCAGGTGTCGTGGTGGTGCGCAAGCAGCTGCGACGCAGCCCGGTTCTTCCCTTCTTCGAGGGCTTGTCGCCCTGTCTGGTCGGGATCGAGGCTTGTGCTTCGGCCCATCACTGGGGCCGGCAGCTGATGGCGATCGGCCACGAGGTGCGGCTGATGCCGCCAGCCTACGTTAAGCGTAACCGGCGCGAGCACCCCACGGCGGCCGGGTAGCGGTTATTCGCCTACCTGTTGGCGACGAGGCTCATGCTTGTCGCCCGGCGCTGAGCGCATTGCTCGCGGATGACGCTCACGGCCTCGGGGATGATCCGCCAGGTCTCACCGAGCGCCTGGGCGGGGATGTCGGGCGACATTCTGCAGTTTGGGCTCACAAAGCCTGCGGAATGGACCGTGCAGACTGAGCATGACCGACCAGTTCAACCGTCCACAGCCTCCACTCATCCAGCTCGTGTGTCTGGGCGCGCAATGCTGGTGAGATCGCTGGTTGGCTCGGACCTTGTTTTGCCGAGGGCGGAGTGCGTGCGCATTGCGGCAATGGCCACAGTGTCAGCATAGCCTTGAAGCCGGCCCAGGACGGTCGGCTCGCTCGCTGAAATTACCTCAAGCCTACGATGAAGGCGCCCCACCATCCCGCGGCCTTTCGCCCCGGCCATCACCCAAGCCTGCTCGGCGGTGCGCATAACGGTCCCAGCTTCGCCGGCGGCGAAGTGCACACCGGAGGTGACGGATCGTGAGGAGAGTGAATAGAGTCGCTTGTAATGCTCGTGCCCAGGGCCGAGATCGTAGGTCCGCAACCCCAACCGCGGCATGGCTTCAATGGCATGCATAAGGAAAACGTGGCCCGGTGCCCAGTCCGCTAGGTCGGGGTCGGTGGAAGCAATCCAGGGATGGTAGATGTCCCCGGCGCGCAACCCGAAATGTCCAGCGACCAGACGCTCGCCAGCGTAGAGTCCTATCAGCAGGCCTCCAAACGCCGGATCGCCGTCATCGAACAGTCCTTGCAGCAGCCCGTTGACCCATGCTGGACGCAAAAAGTCGAAGGCTCCGGTGCGCGCGAGTTGTTGGCGTTTCCAGTCCAGCAAGGTGTCGAACACCACCTTGTCGGTCACGGGAGCGACTCGGAGTGGGCCGAAAGTCCGCTCGAGACCATGACCGAGCCGGCGGTAATTTTTGAAACTTTTCGGGCGCAGTTGACGCAGCGTTTCGAGGAAGACTTCGGCTGGGCCGTCGACTTCTATCAGGAACCCCTCCCGCAGGTCTGCGGCAGGCGGGAGTCCGATAGTGCTCGTGAAGCGGTAGGCAGCCAGGCCGGCGACTTGCAACGCACTTCCTAAATCGAACCCTTCTATGGCGACTGGTCCGTGATAGTCGCCGAGCGGAGCGCCAAGCGGATAGGCGGCCCCGCCCAAACGCCTATGGTGGGGCAGGAAGGCGACTGGCCGTTCGGCGCCATTCGAGGTGGGTGTTCTCCAAATCGTCACCAGCGCGTCGGCGCGAAAACGACCGACATAGATGGCAAAGTCGGGTCCCAGGAGCGGACTCGAGAACGCCGGGCTCGAGGCGCAAAGTGTTCGCCAAGCCTCACGATCCTCCATGGTCAGATCGCAAGGATGCAGCGTGTCTGCCCGCATCATAAATTCCGACCCTGTGTAGCTGCCTAGCGAATGCATGCCCGCCAGTGTCCATGTCGGACCAGGGCTATTTTGGATCCATAAACCTAAAATTTGCTTGCGAACTATTGGAGCGTCTGACGCTGCCGAGGTCTTGATCACCAACTTTTGGGCGGGTCGGTACCACCTGAACTGGCTCGAAAGTCTGCGTATTCAGAGCCGGCCTGGAGAATCTGGACAGAGTGATAAGTGGAGTTTCTGCCTGACGGCGGCGAGAATGCCGCGGCTCAGGAGAGACCATGACGAAGCGGACGAGACGGATCATGACAACAGTCAAAGGCCCGGGCGGCGAACTGGCGAAGACCCTCGGGTTTGGTCGTCTGTCCTTGTAAGGCGTCGGTACGATCATCGGCGCGGGTAGCCTGGCCGCCGATGGCGCGCGAGGAGACCTACACGCCAGCCGCTGCATAGAGATCGGCAAGGGTCCCGCACAGGATCGGAGCCGTAGACGCCAGAGTGGTGAGACGTGATGACGAACCGGCTGCAGCCGGGGACGGGTGAAACCCAGGGGGTCAGAGCGCTTCGAGCGCGTTGACGTGATTAGGGAGCCTGTCCGCGGACTTCATCAAGGCCAGCAGCCTCGACCGCTGCAGCAACAGGCCGAACACATGACTGCACTCGACCGAGCGCCGAACGTCAACTTCACCCTTGCGTCTTGGAGGTCGTCCACACATGACGTCCCTATCGACGACACATCAGAGAACCCTGTTGGGTGGAGGTCGTCCACACCATCACGTCATGCTCTGGTGTCGCTGAGCCCGTTCAGGTGCTGCGTGACCACCTCTTCACCGCCGACACGGCGATCACCAATGCCGGTTCTGCGGGACCGTTCTGTATCGCCGACCCAACGGATCTAGCCATGCGGTCAGGCGCAGCGGTGCTGAGACTCAGCGAGGGGGCTAGCGACTGGCGGTTTGAACACGTGCTCGTCGCATGGAAGGACTGCCGGCGAATGGCCAAGCGCTGGCCGAAGCGTTTGTGATGATCCGGCGGCCGAGCGTGAAGAAAGGCCTCTCGGACCTGGCGCGGGCAATCGTCACCGCTGCGGGAAACCCTAACTCCCGGCCTTCAGGGTAGAAGAAGGCGGTCTTCGCCAACTTGTGCTAGGTTGCAAGAAAGAGCCCTATTGTGCCCCGCGTGGCGCGAAAGTGTCGGGCACATGGTCTTACGGTTGGCGGCTAGCCCGACGCCCCAAGCGGCCGTTTTAGGATGCATCGATGAAAACCTTATCTCGCCGATCCGCAGTAGGCGCAGTCGCTTTGCTCACGGGAATTCCGCGCACGGGTTGGGCGAACGAGACGAGAACATTCACCGTCTATCGGTCATCATCTTGCCAGTGCTGCGAAGCCTGGATTTCCCATATGACAAAGGCCGGTTATCATGCCCAGACGGTGCTCATGGACGATCTCACGGACGTGAGGCGGCGCTACAAGATTCCGGCGGACCTCGCCGCCTGCCATACGGCGACCATCGGCGGCTATGTCATCGAGGGACATGTGCCTGCGGCTGACGTGACCACGCTCCTGCGGCAAAGACCAAAGGCGTTGGGGCTTTCGGTCCCGGGTATGCCCCTAGGATCTCCTGGTATGGAACCAGCGAATGGTGAGGTTGAGGGCTATTTCACCCTGCTACTCCTTGGCGAGGGGCGCCGGCGCATCTTCGCACGCCACTGAGGCGGATGTATTCCTAGGACTTGGGTGCAGCTTAGACGCCTCCGTTGCCATGTGGCCCATCCTCTATGTAGTTACACCTTTCCTTCTCAGACTGGCGGCCTCTAGGTTGCTCGCAAATTTCGGGGTGCTTCATGGAACGCATATTGTCGCGAGTTATCGCCGCGATGGCCGCGTCTTTCAGCGCAGTCGCGGTCTCCGCCCATGCCGAGACGTTAGCCGAAGCGATCGCGCTCGCTTATGAGTCCAATCCGACGCTGGAAGCGCAAAGGTCTCAGGTCCGGGTTCTTGACGAGGGATACGTCCAGGCGCGTGCGGGTCTGCGCCCGCAGCTCAGTATCTCGTCGACGGCATCCTACAGCAACACTTCGGTCAACGCCGGGCGTGGCGGGCTCGTCGACACCAATGGCGACGGCATACCCGATACGGCAATTACGACCGGCGGCGTGACTGAGCGCAATTTTGGCAATGCGTCCCTTTCGCTCAATCAGCCGCTCTATACTGGCGGCCGAACCATCGCTGCGATGTCGGCGGCGGAGGCCGACATATTCGCAGGCCGCGCAACCCTTCGCGATGTCGAGGCAAGCGTGCTTCTCAATGTGACCCAGGCATATTCTGACGTTCTACGTGATCAGCGGATCGTGGCGATCCGGCGTCAAGATGTGGATACCCTGGATAAGCGACTGGAGGAGACGCAGGCACGTTTCGACGTCGGAGAGCTCACGGGTACGGACGTGGCGCAAGCCAAGGCCCGCCTCGGCTCCTCGCGGGCCCAACTCGCCGCCGCAGAAGGTCAACTGGAGATCAGCCGCGCCAATTACGAAGCCGTGGTGGGAAGGCCACCGGGCGATCTTGCGCCCCAGCCTCTGCTGGACGAACTCCTACCAAAAGACGTGCTTGAAGCGCTGGACGTTGCTCGTGCCGAAAGTCCGAGAATCCAAGCCGCCGAGCTCGCTGAACGGGCCAGCCGCGCTAGGGTGGCGGTGGCGCGAGCGCAGAGGCGCCCGAGCATTTCTTTGCGGGGCGGTTATGGCTACTCCGGCCAGGTCGATCCCTTCATCACCGACCGCTTTGCTCGAAACCTCTCAGCGTCGGTTGTGACCACAGTGCCAATTTATTCGGGCGGAGTAATCGCTTCGCAAGTGCGCCAGGCTGTTGAGCGCAACAACACCGATCGCATCCGGTTGGAGGGCGTGGAGCGCCAGGTCCGCCAAGTAATTGCGCAAGCGTGGAGCCAACTGAGGACGGCCAACGTCGCCGCCGACGCGAACGAGGGTGTTGTCCAGGCCGCCAAAATCGCAGTTGAGGGTACCCGCTTGGAGTTCGATGTTGGACTTCGGACGACGCTTGATATTTTGAACGCCGAACTGGAGTTGCGGAACGCCGAACTGGCCCTGGTCACGTCTCGTCGGGACGCCTATGTGGCCGGTGTGGCGTTGCTCAACGCCATTGGGCGGCTAGAAGCAAGGCGCTTGGCGCCCGAAGTTGCCCTCTATAGCCCTGAGCGGTCCTTCGAGGGCGTAAGACGACAAGGTTTGTGGGTGCCTGTCGATGCTGTAGCCCAAACCTTGGATCGGGTTGGAGCACCGGCGGGCGCGATCCAACGCAAGCGATAGCAATTTGAGTGACGCAAGGCGAAAATGACTTTCGGTGTGGTTTTGGCCTCCAAAAACCGCCCTCGCTCAAGCTCATCCAAGTTTACATCGCACGGTACGCGGACGATTAGGACCATCTTAGGACGCTGATAGACACAAGGTCTACCTTTCCGCTTCGACCGCTGCATTAGGCGGTCAATGACGACTGTCGCCGCAGCGGTGGCAAGTGCGCTCGTCGGTTGCCGGCGGAAAATGGACGGAACGCCGTCGCCCCTGGGTTGCCCGGCTTCCGAAGCGGAATATCGTAACGGGTGTCGCTGTGTAGCCATCCGGCGTAGCTTTCAATTACCCACATTCTGATCCCCCGCGATCTCGGCGCCGAGTTTGATGTCGGTCAGGCGGGTAAGGCCTCGCCAGACGACCATGTTGCCGTACCCATCCGGTGAGCCTTTCAATTACCCATAAGTCGCTGACTCTTTTGGATAATGGCGCTGGAAATTCTTGAATCGATTGAATCGGTTGTGATTCTGTATCGGGCACCTGATCCGTTTGAAGCGGTGCAAGATGGCGGTTCGAGACGGAGATGCGGTCGATCGATCGGCGCATTGGAGCGACCGAGAGGTCGACCAGGGGGCGTTCAAGGACGCCCGGCTTGGCCGCCGGTTCGCGGATATCTTGAAGCAGCTCGGCGACGGAATGGGAGGGACCATCCCCTTCGCGTGCCAGGATTGGGCGAACACGAAGGCGGCCTACAGGTTCTTCTCGAACGCGAAAGTGGAGGAAGGCGATATCCTGAGTGGTCACTTCGCCGCGACTCGCACGCGGTACGATGCCTGTGAGGGGCCCATTCTGCTGCTGCAGGACACGACGGAGTTCACCTATCAACGGCGCCATCCCCGCGACATCGGGTTCACCAAGAGCGTCAACAGCGGTCGCGACAAGTTCAGAGGAACCGCCGCGCTCAAGCGCAAGATCAACCCGACGCGTGTTCCCATCGAGCAGAAGGAGAGCGTTCGATGGTTGGAAAATCTCCGCCAATCGATCGACCGCCTGGGCCGGCCTGACCGGTGTATTCACGTGGGCGACCGCGAGAGCGATATCTTCGAGCTCTACTGTCTAGCCAAGGAATTGGGCACGCACTTCGTGGTCCGCACCTGCGTCGACCGCCTGGCTGGCGACGGGAGCCATACGATTTCGGCCGAAATGAGTGACGTCGACGCCGCGGGCCAGCACATCATCGAAGTGCGCGACGACGCCGGCGAGGTCGTCAAAGTCGCCTTGGACGTCCGGTTCAAGCAGATCAGAGTTTTGCCGCCGATCGGGAAGCAGAAGCGCTATCCGTCGTTGGACCTCACGGTCATCCACGCTGTCGAGGCGAACGCCCCCAAGGGTCGAAAGCGCATCGAATGGAAGTTGCTCACCGACCTTCCGGTCGAAAGCTGTGCTGAGGCCGTCGAGAAGATCCGATGGTACGCGATGCGCTGGAAGATCGAGGTCTTCCATAAGATCTTGAAATCCGGCTGCCGAGCGGAAGATGCAAAACTGCGCACCGCCGATCGCCTGGCAAACCTGGTCTCGGTCTTCTGCATCATCAGCTGGCGGGTGTTGTGGCTGACGATGCTCGCCCGAACTTCGCCTGAAGCCCCGCCCACCGTGGCGCTGACCGACACGGAGATCGTACTTCTCGACCGCCTCGTCAGCGACGCTGGCAACCGCAAGACCCCGCCCGGCACGCTGATCTTCTATCTGACAAAGCTCGCCCGCCTTGGCGGATACCTTGCAAGCGCTGCGGACCCTCCACCGGGCAATACGGTCGTCTGGCGCGGCCTCACCCGCCTGACCGACATCAAACTCGGCGCCGAGATCGCCGGGGTTCAGAATGTGGGTAATTGAAAGCCGGTGAGCACCGCGACGGCGGCGGGATCTGACCTCCGTCAGGCGGCCTGAGCAGGAGCTCCTAGCGGCCGCCAATTCCAGGGCAGGAGCTCGTCGAGCTGCTGTGCGGGATGCTCGGCGATGCGGGCGAGGACATCAGCGAGCCAGGCCTGAGGATCGACGTCGTTCATCTTGGCGGTGACGATCAGGCTGTACATGATCGCCGCGCGCTGACCGCCTCGGTCGGATCCGCAGAACAGCCACGACTTCCGGCCGAGCGCGATGCCGCGTAATTGAAAGCGCCACCGGAGGGATACGTCGCTGTCCTCCAACCGCCAGGATCAAGTCCCGGGTATAAAGTGCGAATGCCTTGCAATAGCAATCAGGCCTGCTATAGCGGTTGCGTCAAATCGGGGGGCGTTGTGCGCACGAAAACTAAGCTTCAGCTGGCGTTGCTTTTTGCCACGGCGGCCGTTCCAGCCCAGGCCGCGGAACTGCCCGACAGGCCGCTGGCAGGCCCCGCCGCTCGGAAGGCCGACGTTGAGGAACTGATCGTCACCGCCACGCGGGTGCCGACTCCCATCACGGCCATTCCAAATACTGTGCGGGTTCTCGACCGAGAGGCGCTCGACACTCAGCTCGCTGTTAGTACCAGCCTGGTGGACAGCCTGAGCTTCTCAATCCCGAGCTTCGCGCCGGGCCGGCAGAAGATGACCAGCACGGGGGAATCCCTCCGAGGCCGAACGCCGCTGTACATGGTCGATGGCATTCCTCAATCGACGCCCCTGCGTGACGGAAAGCGGAGCGGCTTCACGGTCGATCCGGCCTTCGTTGATCGGGTCGAGGTGATCTATGGTGCGAACGCCATCCAGGGCGTAGGCGCCACCGGCGGGGTGATCAACTACGTCACCGTCGCCCCACCCAAGTCTGGTGAATGGCTGACCCGTGCTGCCGTTGATCTGACGACAGACGATTTCGAGGCGAATGGCTTCCATCAGAAAGCGTCGGTGCTGACAGCCCGAAAGGTGAACCGCTTCGACTTCGTGGTGGGTGGAGCCTATGAGATCAACGACCTCTACTATGATGGTCGTGGTCGACCGGTCGGCGTCGACACGGTCCAAGGCGACATCATGGACACCCGGGCCTGGAACATGTTTTCTAAGCTCGGCTTCGATGTCGATGAAGACCAACGCCTTGAGCTCACCGCCAACCTTTTCGAGCAGGGCGGCGACGGCGACTACGTCGGCATCCCGGGCAGCGTGAGAGGTGGCATTCCCGCCACGTCCAGGAAGGGTGTCCCAGACGGCGATCCCACGCGCAACGAAGCCATGAATCTAGCCCTCACCTACCGCCACAGAGATCTGGGCGGAGGTGAACTGACGCTGCAGGGCTTCTACTATGACTTTTATGCGCTCTACGGCGGAAACCGGAACGCCGTGTTCCAGGATTCTACCATCGCGCCGGTCGGCACGCTATTCGACCAATCGGCCCTAAGCTCAGAGAAGTACGGCGCCAAGCTCACCTACGCCCGCCAGGACACCCTCTGGCGAGGTCTGCAGGTGGTCGCCGGCGCCGACCTGTTGAATGACCAGACCTTCCAAGAGCTGGCGCAGACGGGGCGCCTTTGGGTCCCTGAAATGATCTATCGGGGTTGGGCTCCTTTCGCTCAGCTTGAGCAAAAATTGCTCGGTGATCGCGTGCGCGTGTCTGGCGGGCTGCGGTACGAAAACGCCAAGCTTGAGGTTCCGGATTTCACGACCATAGCCAGTGCGAACCGCACCTCCGTCCGCGGCGGATCGCCGAGCTTCAAGAAGCTGCTGACCAATGCTGGCTTAGTTGTCGAGCCGGTAGAGGGGCTTTCGCTATTCACCTCTTATGCACAGGGCTTCACCATGCCCGATGCAGGCTTGATCCTACGGGCGGTGCGCACTCCCGGGCAGACGGTGAATAGTCTCGTCGATCTACAGCCGGTGATCGCCGACAACATCGAAGTCGGCGCCAGCTATCGTGCGAACGGCCTGGAACTGTCTGCGAGCTATTTCTGGTCGGCGTCCGAGCTCGGATCGCGGATTCAGGTGATCGGGGGAGCCGGGGTGGTCCAGCGGGAAAAGAGCCGCATCAAAGGATTCGAAGTGTCCACAAGCTACCGCTTCCCGGGTGGCGCAAAGGTGGGGGGGGCTTACGCCGCCCTTGAGGGGCGCTACGACAGCAACGCGGACGGCCGGCTCGATAAGGATCTCGATGGCCGAAACATCTCGCCGGATCGGGTGAACCTCTACGCCCAGACACCGTTCGGCCGCGGGGTCACCGGGCGCGTGCAGCTCTCCCATTTGTTCGACCGCAAATTCGATGGCGGTCTGCCCCAGCACAACTTCAATGGCTACACGCTGGTGGACGCGCTGATCAGCTACGAACGCGACAATCTAGGCAGGTTTACCTTGGCAGTTTCGAATCTTTTCGATGAGGACTATCTCACCTATTTCTCCCAAACCTCTACGTTCGTGAGCGACACCGACTACGTGGCGGGCCGCGGTCGCGGGATTTCCCTCCGGTGGCAACGCACGTTCTAGCCGGCTCCGGCAAAAGGGGCGCGCGATGAAGTTTGTGGATCTGCTGCACCGGTGGACGGGTGGCCTGCTTGGACTCCTCCTGGCAGTGCTGGGGCTTTCGGGCGCTATTTTGGTCCACAGGGACGCCTGGGTCATCCTGCCGCACGCGCGTGACGCTCAGCTGCAGG
The DNA here is from genome assembly GCF_042714595.1 of Phenylobacterium ferrooxidans. NCBI lineage: Bacteria > Pseudomonadati > Pseudomonadota > Alphaproteobacteria > Caulobacterales > Caulobacteraceae > Phenylobacterium > Phenylobacterium ferrooxidans. Next base: position 48,745 of record NZ_JAOTJD010000017.1, read on the forward strand.
ACCTAGCGGTCATGGTGGGGTCGGTCGAGCGACTAATGGCGGGGTCGCCGTCGCCGAACGCGATCACCTTCGCCTCACGGGATTTCGGCCTGCATCGCGTGCGATTCCCCGGCGAGGCTGGCGCATACGCGGATCAGTCCGGCGCGATCGTGGCGCGGTGGGGCGACAAGTGGGAGCGGCCGGAACTCTGGCTCTTCGATCTTCACCACTACTTGCTGGCAGGAAAGACGGGTGCGCTCGTCGCGGGGTGGGTGGCCCTTATCGGGCTGGGTTTCATCGCTACCGGCCTAATCCTCTGGTGGACCAGGCGCAGAACCTTCGAGTTTCGGCTGTGGCCGGCGCGGATGGACCGCCCGGGGATTGTTCGTCAGCACCGCGATTTTGGCGTAGTGGTCGCACCGCTGCTGACGCTGTCGCTGCTCACCGGCGCCATGATGACGCTGCGGCCGGTGGCGGACGTGCTGCTTACCCCTTGGGGATCCTCTGCGGAGCTTCGCAACTCGCTCGCAGCACCGCCAACCAAAGGCGGCGCGTCGACTCAGCAGCTAAACTGGACGCGGATTTTCGGAGAGACCCGCCGACGCTTCCCAGATGCGGAATTCCGCGTGCTCAGCCTGCCTGAGAAGCCTGGTGGCCTGATCTCCATTCGCATGAGGCAAGCGCCGGAATGGCTGCCCAATGGCCGGTCCATCCTCTGGTACGACGCGAGCGACGGGCGACTGGTGGAGGCCCGGGACGCCCTATCGATGCCAAGGGGCGCCCGGATATTCAATGCTGTCTACCCGCTACACGCTGCGAAGGTGGGGAGACTGCCCTACCGGATCGTCATGACCGCTTCGGGGCTGGCACTTTGCTTATTGGGCACGCTGAGCGTTTGGACATTTTGGTTCCGAAGGCCTAGGGCTCGTCGATCACGTAACGGCCGCGCTGAGGTGGTTGTTAAATCCGCACCCGTTCGATCTCATCCAGGCTGACCTGGTCGGCCCGCCGGTCGTAGAGTTGGGTTGTGCGCGTCGAGCTGTGGTTGGCCATCGCCGCGGCCGTTTCGAGTTGGCCGCCGTTCTTGAGGTAGGCGGTAATGCCGGTGGCGCGGAAGGTGTGATTGCCGATCTTGGTCTCGATGCCAGCGCCGACGGCGCGGCGGCGGACCATGGCGTAGGCGTTGGCTTGGGGGAGCGGATTCGAGGTTAGCCCTCCCCGGCCCCGCGCGGCACGGCTGCGGCCGATCGTCCGGAACAAAGCCCCCTTCGGGTCGTCGGCGAGGCCACAACCATCGATGTAAGCGTGGAGATAGTCCTCGAGAAAATGATGGCAGGGCATTTCATGGACCTTGCCGCCCTTCTCGTGCAGCCGCACCCATAGCCGCCGCTGCTGAACGTAGGCGTCCTCCACCCTCATGCCGAGTGCCGCGCCGATCCGCGCGAAGCTGAACGCCATCAGCCCGATCAGAGCGCCCGATCGCGAAGCCCGATCGGCGTTGAGACGTCGATACTATCGAGCAGCGCCCTCGCCTCCTCCGGCGCCAGCACAGGCGTCTTGCCGCGCTTGACGCTGTGGGCGGGGCCGCGCACCGAGGCGGCCGGATTGGTCGGGATCACCTGGCCGATCACCAGCCAATCGAACAGCCGCCGGACCGCGGCCAGGCGCAGTTTCGCCGTGGGCGCCGCGCGCGAGCGGGTCAGGCCCTCGACGTAGGCGGCGACGTGCAGCGGCTGGACGGCGGCGATCGACACCACTCCCCTGCCCTCGCACCAGGCCAAGAATTCCGCCACGGCGCCGGCATAGGCGCGGCGGGTGTGAGCGTTGCGGATCGAGGCGGCGAAGAATTCGAGGAAGCGGGTCTCCGCTTGCGGACCGGCCGCCACCACCAGCGCCGGCGGGGCGGCGCGCGCTCCGCCGGCCAGGGTCTGGCCGGATCTCGGAACGAGTGCGGTCATGGCCTATTCATTTGGTAGTCAGCGGCGGCGCCAGCGATGGGTTCGGGACCGAGGCGAGCCGATCGGCCAGGAGGTTGGCGAGGAGACGGCTGCGGGCCTGGGGTTCGTCGGCGTCTTCGCCGGCCCAGTGGCGCGTCTCATAGAGTCGCCGCGCCTGTCGGTAGCCTTCGACCAAGTCGGCGAGCGCCATGTCCGCCGCCGCGCCGAGCACCCGCTCGTGGGCTTTCAGATCCTCGGCCGTCATCATGACCCACGCCCGCCTCTCATATATATGATAATGTCCTTATCACATATGTTGGGCGACCGATAAAGCCGAACGCCGTTTCCGCTCCAGTGGGCCGTGATCCACATCAATGCACGATTGTCTGCACGAACGATGCTCCACGAGTTAAGAGTTGCACCGGGGCGGTTTAGGTAATGAGGACGCGTTGAATGACCTACACCACCATCGTCGTCGATGCGAGCCCCGCCCCGTCCGTCCGTCAGACACTTGAGGCGGCCAAGGCGTTCGCCGAAGCCTTTGGCGCCACCCTCGACGTGGTGTCCTGCGCATGGCCGGACACGTCCCTGCTGGCGCAGGCCCTTGGCAGCGGAAACGTCGCATCGGCGCAATGGCAAACTCAGGTCATGGAGGAAGCCCTTCAGACGACGCGCCATCTCGGCGAGCAGGTCATGCAGGGCAGCCAACTACAGTCCACGTGGTGCTCCAGCGTCGCCGAGCCCGTCCGGGTGCTTTGCGACCACCTCTTCACCGCTGATCTAGCCATCACCGGCCCCGGAGACCGGGGTCCATTTTGCAGCGCTGATCCAACGAACCTCGCGCTGAGATCTGGCGCCCCGGTGCTGAGGCTCGGCCGAGAGCCGAGCGACACGCAATTTGAGCATGTGCTCATCGCCTGGAAGGACTGCCGGGAGGCAAGGCGGGCGGTTCATGACGCGCTGCCAATTCTGCAGGCTGCGAAGAGCGTCTGGGTTGTCGGGGTTGGAGACGAGGTCACAACCGATCGACTTGGGGCCTTGAGCCAGCACCTGGCTCGCCACAAGGTGGCGGCCCAGCCCCTTCACCTCGCCCGATCTGAGGATGGGGTCTGTGCACAGATCCTGCGCCAGGCCAAAACCGAAGGCTGTGGCTTGATCGTTAGCGGCGCCTACAGCCGCAACCGCCATAGCGAACGCATCCTTGGCGGGGTGACTCGAGACCTTCACTCCGATGACCAGATGTCTTGGTATTTCGCTCACTGAGGATGACGCCTCAGAAGATAAGGCTCAAGGCGTTGGAAGGCGGTCTATCAGTTCAGATAGGCCAGCCCCGTAGGCCTCTCGCAAAGCCATCCAATAGGGGTCGTGGACTTCAATAGTCCTGACACTCTCGGTACTGAAACTGTCGGCGACATAGGTCAGCAAATCTATCGGCATGCCCACCGAGACGTTGCTGCGCAGGGTGGCGTCGAAGGACAGCAGGGCGAGCTTGGCCGCTTCCTCCAGGCTGGTCTCGATCGTCAGGGCGCGCACCAGGATCGGCTTGCCGTACTTCGTCTCTCCGGTCTGCAGGAAGGGCGTCCGGTCGGTCGCCTCGATGAAATTGCCGGCCGCGTAGACCTGGAAGAGCCGCGGCGCCTCGCCTGCCATCTGGCCGCCGACCAAGAAGCCCGCCGCGGCGTCGCCATAAGGCGCTACGTAGCGCCCATCCCGCTCGACGATCGTCCGCAGGATGCTGCCGACGATGCCCGCCACCTCGAACAGGGACTTGGCGGCAGTGACATCGAGTCCGGGCAGCCCGGAACCGGACCTTTCCTGCAGCGTGCTCAGGACGGCCTGGGTGGTGGCCAGGTTGCCCGACGAGAGGATCGCGGCCGTGCAGCCGGCCGCGGTCGGCAGGAAGGCCAGCTTACGCACGTGCGTCACCTGATCGACCCCCGCGTTCGAACGGGAATCTGACGCGAGCACCAGGCCGCCGCGCAGGAGAATGCCTAGACAGTAGGTCATGGGTTAGCCGGTCAAAGGGAGTGAGGTCCAACCTCCGGGTCGGGGCACGCCCCGTCAACCCGCTCCTCTCGGGATCGAGTAGGTGTAAGCGACGTTTGAACCGTAATCTTTGCCGTGGGCCGGATCATGACAACAGCCAAAAACCGGAGCGGCGGACTGGCAAAGACCCTCGGGTTTGGTCGTCTGTCCCTATACGGCGTCGGCACGATTATCGGCGCGGGTATCTATTCGGTGATCGGCCCAGCCGCCGGCGCGGCCGGAGAGGCCATTTGGGTGAGCTTTCTGCTCGCGGCGGTGATCTCGGCCTTTTCGGGTCTGTCCTACGCTGAACTGGCCTCGGCCATGCCGAGCGCAGGGGCCGAACACCACTTCCTGCGCCAAGCGCTGCCGAAGGTTCCCGCCGCCGCCTTCGCGGTGGGACTGTTCATCGCAGTCCACGGCGCGGCCACCTTCGCGACTGTCGGCCTGACTTTCGGCAACTACCTCCAGACCTTTGTGGCGATGCCCCCTGTCCTGGCGGCGCTTGGCCTGATGGCCATCGCCACGCTCATCAATATCGCCGGGGTGACCAAGGCGTCCTCAGTGAGCGCCGTGCTGACGACAGTGCAGGTCCTCTGCCTGATCGCGTTCGCGATGTTCGCTTTCAGCCTGAAGGGAGCGGCCCTGCCGTCGAAGATCGCGGCGCCCCAGGATTGGGGCGGGGTCCTGCAGGGTGCGGCGATCGTCTTCTTTATCTATCCCGGCTACGAGCACATGGCGACGCTCTCGGAAGAGGCGAAGGACCCAGGCCGGGATATCTGGCGCGCCTTCATGGTCGCGCTTTGCCTGACGACCGCCGTCTACATGGCGGTGATCTTCGGCGTTCTCGCCTTGGGCGATGCGCGGAGCGTCGCCTCGTCGGACTTTCCCCTCGTCGCGGCCGCGGGCCAGCTCGGGCGCTGGGCCGCGGTGATCATCACCGGGGCGGCCCTTCTGGCCACGGCCAACGCCGTGCTCAATGCATCGATCTCCGGCAGCCGGCTGCTGTTCGGCATGGCCCGCGCCGGGGACCTGCCCAAGGCTCTGCAACGCACCCTCGGCAAGAACAAGAGCCCGTGGATCGGGGCCTTCGTCATGCTGGCGGTGGCCTGCGTTTTCGCCGCTCTCGGCGAGGTGAAGTTCGTCGCCAGCCTCTCGTCGCTGGGCGTCACCTTGGTGTTCGCCAGCGTAAATGCCGCCGTGATCATCCTGCGCTACACCAAGCCGGACCTGCAACGCCCGTTCAAGGTCCCCTCGGTCGGTCGTTTTCCGGTAACGGCTGGCCTCGGGGTTGCGTCCTCCCTACTGCTCGCCGCGCAGTATGAGTGGAAGGTCTATCTGACTTTCTTGGTCGCCATTCTGGCGGGTGCGTTGCCCTACGCGCTGGTTCGCCGTCGGTCCGCCAGGAAGGGCGCTGAGGCAAAGCGCTAGCGAGACGGCGGGCATGGATCGGGCCTCATTTCCGGCTCCATCGGCCCGTATGGCCGTTGACGCCTGCGTGGGATACCGTGGCGCACGCGGCTCGCGATCTTGGGAGGCCTCATGGATCAGCCCATTGTCTCGATCGCCATCCTGCGCAGCCCGGGGGGCTGGCGAGTGATCTCTGACGGTGGCTCGGTCCGCGACTATGCCTATCGCGTTGACGCCGAGGAGGCGGCGCTGCGGTTCGCAACGGCCGCCGGTGCGACTGGGCGACCTGTCGAAATTCTCCTCCAGCAGCCAGGCGGCGAACTTCTTCGCTTCACCGGGTCGGGGGCTACCCAATAGGGCCGGCTTAACCGCCTCCGATGCTCACGGCGTTCACCACGGCGCCGTTTGGCAAATGGATTGAGCGGCGTGGCCAGCTTGCGCCGTGTCTTCGCCTAAAATTCTAGCAGAATTCATCTAACGCGCGCATGGTCTGGCCTGTACTCAGGAGTAAGGGCAATGCCAGCTTTGGTTATCCGGTCCGGCGCAATCTTGGTCACCGTCGCAGGGCTGTTAAGCGCCTGCGCTAGCTATCCCCCGCCACAACAGCAATTTACCTACTACGTAGTCCCTTGTGACACGCCCGGCGCGATCCGGACGGGCGCCTCGCCTGCCGTCGCGACTGACTTGCCAGCGCCAGCAACGGCGCCGCCGGCATCCACCAATGGGCCGGCAACGGCCCCGGGGTCCGATGCCGCGAGCGCGCCCGTCTGTATTGTCGCCGCGTCACGACCGCCCGCCTATGCGTCGTCGCGTTACTATCCGTCCGGCTATTACGGGCGATCCTACTATGCCCGGCCGGTCTTCAGCTCCTTCGGCGTCGGCTACTATGGCGGTTCGCACGGCGGCGGCGGTCATCGCGGCGGCGGCCACGGTGGAGGCGGCCAACACGGCGGCGGTCGGCACTGACCATGTTCATCCAACGTGTCACCGGCAAGCCCGCCCTCGCAAAACTCATGCTGCCGCTCCTGGTCGGCCTCGTGGTCGCCACACCGGCGACAGCCCAATATGGTCAGGGACAATCAGGTCGGCCTGGCCAAGGACGTCCCCCGGCCTCACGCTCGCCGAGCGGACCGGCCCCCCGGTCGCGGCCCGCCGCGCCGCCGCCGACCCCAGCCCGGATCAAGATGAGCGAAATCTACGGGATCGGCGTCGTGCAGTCGATCGATCTGCAGGGCGGTCGGGTGACAATCGCCTACGAGCCGATCGAAGGCGTGAACTGGCCGGCCGGAACCATGCCGTTCTCCGTGGCCAAGACCGCATTGCTTGAAGGCGTGACGCCCGGCGAGAAGGTTCGTTTCCGGCTGGAGAGCCAGCAGATCGCGGAGCTTCAACCCTTTGCGCCTCGCCAAGATCAGTCCGCAGCACCAGCGGAACAGCCCCGGCCGCGCGATCCCACCGGCCCGGTGGGCGCGGGCGGCGAAGGTCCGCGTCGATGACCCCTTCATCGCTGAACCCACTCGTAGCGACCTGCCGAGTTCACCGGAGACCTTCGATCAAAACCCTGTTGCGAATTGCTGTCGCCCTCGGACTTGGCGCGACGGCGCAGGCCGCCTCGGCGGCGCCCGCCGATGAAGCACCCATCTCTACCGCGCAGGTGCAGTCCTCGCCCGCCCCGGGCGCGAGCGTGAGGCCGGAGGTGTCCGTTCCCAAGACGCCCGGCGAGCCGATGACCACCCAGGAGCAGATCGCTGCGTTCCTTGGCCAGTCACCCACCACGCCGTGGCCGGACGCGGCGGCCCTCGACGACCGTGAAGATGCGCCGGCGAGGCAGGTGCACGGCCAGGTCGGAGTCGCCGTGGGGACCGGGGGCTACCGCAGCGCTTACATGCAGGGCGACATTCCTATCGGGCGCAACGGCACGCTCAGCCTCTCGGTGCAGGAGACGCAGTTCGGCCGGGGCCGCGGATACGCCTATGGCAACGGATATGGTCATGGCTATGGCAGCGGATATGGCTACGGCGGGCAAACGGGACGATCGTTCGGCCTCAGTCTTGATTTCAGCGGCCAAGGGCCGTCGGGCGCTTGCCGACAAAGGTCTTGGGAGCGTGCCGCGCCGCGAAGGGGTCCTGATAACAGCCGGCTCGACAGGTGCCCACCCGGTCGCACGGGGATCGATGGCTACTGACCGCACACGCCCTCTGGCCAGCCCTTCCGGGTCTCACAGGTCATCGTGCCCTTAGCAGGCGAACTGGACCTCGACGTAGCCATAGCGAGGGTCGCGGATCAGCCTACGGCAGACGCTGCGTGGGCGGGGAGGAGCCCTAGAGGCGAACGGACTGGCGATTTGCTTCGCGGTTCTTCCGTATGGGCTGCGCTGCGACCCCGCCGAAGGCAGTTGGCCGGCCGGTCTGGCGTTTTGGCTCGAGGCGAGAGGCGCACGAGGGCTCGGAGAGAACAGATAGGGCTCGGCGAGCGCGGGAACGGCTGTGCCCGCGACCGCCGCGAAAATGGCGGGCGCCAGATTGAAGCCACGAAGGTTGAGGATAGCGCTCATTTATATGTTCCGAAGGCGCTCGCTCGATCTGAACGTGGTTGAAGGAATTGGACCCTGCAGGACCGTTAGGGTTTCGAGAGAAGTGCTAAGATGGCAAGCAACATGATCTTGTCGAGTGGTGGATGTTAGGCGGCTGAGGTGACGAGAATGTCGAAACGATTTGGCGCTATCGCGGGGTCAATGCTGGCGATCGCCGTGCTGAGCGCCTGCGCCACGCCGACCCCCTACCAGCCCAACCTGGCTGTCCAGCCAGGTCGCCCGGCGCCCGGCGGCTTCTCCGAGCTGCGCATCGAACCCAACCGCTATCGCGTGAGCTTCGCCGGCAACAGCCTGACCTCGCGCGAGACCGTCGAAAGCTACCTGCTCTATCGCGCCGCCGAACTCACCGTGGCGCAAGGCTACGACGGCTTCGCGATCGCCGATCGGCAAACCGACCGCCAGTCGCGGGCCTATGTTCAGACCGACCCCTTCTACAGTTCCTGGTACGGCTCCCACTATGGTCACTTCGCGCCGAGCTGGCGGTATTACGGCCATGGCCATGGTCATGGTTGGAACACCTGGGGCCCGCAGATGGGCAGCTCCTTCTTCGGCAACAGGATGGACATCCGCACGATCGAGAAGTTCGAGGCGATGGCGGAGATTGTGATGCGACGCGGGCCCAAGCCCGCCGACGATCCCGCGGCGTTCGACGCCCGCGCTGTCCTGGAAAATCTCGGACCACGGATTCAAAGGCCTGCTCCGGCCAGCTGACCAGCGACGGAAGAGGTCTACTCGGCACCGCCCAAGGTTTGAGGCCGACACTACAGCTTGGGCCGGTTCGCCCCCGGGCGAACGCCGCAAGAGGTCACATCCCGCGCGGGATTGGACAGATTGATGGCAATGGCCGGCGCGCAGCCATGACCATTGTCGACCAAGGGCGGATCATCGCGGGCCGCCGCCAACGTGGTTAACCGTCTCTTGACACCGGTCCGTCATGCTCCGCGTTGCGTTTCACGAGGCTCCGACTGATGCGGAAGTGGACCAACCTTCGAACGATCTGGCTGGCGGTGTTCGTCGCTGCTTGGGTTGCGTCTCCTTCTTTCGCCGCGTCCCGGATCAAGGATGTCGTTCAGTTCGAGGGCGTGCGCGAAAATATGCTGATCGGCTACGGGCTGGTCGTCGGCCTGCGGGGCACCGGTGACGCCCTTCGGAACGCACCCTTCACGCGACAAAGCCTCGAAGCCATGCTCGAACGTCTGGGCGTGAACACGCGCGATGCGAACCTCAACACCAAGAACGTCGCGGCCGTGATGGTGACGGCGCGCCTTCCGCCCTTCGCGGCGGCCGGATCGACGATGGACTTATCCGTGTCCGCCATGGGCGACGCGAAGAGCCTGCTGGGCGGGACCCTGCTCGTCACCCCATTGCTGGGCGCAGACGGTCAGGCCTATGCGGTCGGGCAAGGGACCGTGCAGACCGGGTCCGTTTCCGCGCAAGGCGGGTCTGGATCGAGCGTTACCAAGGGCGTGCCCACCGCCGGGCGTATCGCCGGCGGCGCGATTGTCGAACGCGAGATCGGCTACAAGCTGGCCGACGTGTCACGGATGCGCATGACCCTTCGCAACCCCGACTTCACCACGGCGCGGCGGGTCGCCGATGTCATCAACGCGCGATACCCAGGCGCCGCAATGGCTGAAAACCCTACCATCGTGACGCTTCGGAAGACCGCGGAGCTTAGCATGATGAGCCTGATGGCGCGGGTCGAGAACCTTACCGTGGAGCCGGATGCGCCGGCCAAGGTGGTGATCGACGAAATGGCTGGCGTGATCGTCATGGGGGAGAACGTACGGATCTCTACCGTTGCGATCCAACAGGGCAACCTCACCATCACCGTGCGCGAGAGTCCGGCTGTCAGCCAGCCGGCGCCTTTCTCTTCCGGGGGCCAAACGGTGGTGACGCCGCAGAGCAGCGTTTCCGTCGATGAGGAGCAAGGCCGTCAGTTTCTCACGTTGCGCTCCGGGGTATCGCTTTCGGCGCTCGTCAAGGGGCTGAATGCGCTGGGCGTCACACCCCGCGACATGATTTCCATTCTGCAGACGATCAAGGCCGCGGGAGCGCTGCAGGCCGAAATCGAGGTCCTCTGAGCCGGGGAACCACCGTGCGTCACGGTGTGCATTGGTTGGTAAGCTGTGGTGCGCCGGGCGCTTGGAAATGGGGCCGGAGGTCAGGGGTGGAAGCCGTCTCCGTCGGGGCAGGCCTCACGCTCGGTCTGGATGGTGACGTGCTCCAGTTTGAAGTCTCCCCGGAGCTGGGCCTCCACAGCCTTGCGCACAACTTCGGAATCCGCGCCTTGCGCCAAAACGACATGAACCGAGGCGCTGGATTGGTCGGCGCCTGACACCCAAACGTGGAGGGCGTGGATGCCAGCGACCCCAGCTGTTTCGGTGATCGTCTTGCGGATGTCGGCCAGCACGGCGCCGCGCGGCGCGCTTTCCAGCAGGATGTTGGTGCTGTCGCGCAGCAGGATCCACGTCCTGGGAAGCACCCACAGGCCGATGGCTATCGCCACGATCGGGTCCACCCAGGGCCAACCGGTGAACCGGATCACGAGTGCGCCGACAATGACGCCGAGCGAACCCAGCATGTCCGCCCAGACTTCGAGATAGGCGCCCTTGACGTTAAGGCTCTTGTCCTTGCCGCCCGCCAGCAGACGCATGGAGATCAGATTTATGCCGAGGCCCAGCACGGCGACGATCAGCATGCCCGTCGATTGCACGGCCTCTGGCGTCACGAGACGGCGAATACCTTCGACGAGCACGTAGATCGCAACGCCGAAAAGCAGCAGAGCGTTGAATGCCGCCGCCAGGGTCTCAAAGCGACGGTAGCCGAAGGTGCGGCGCTCGTCGGCCGGCTTAGCGCCGATGCGGATCGCGATCAGGGCGATGGCCAGGGCGGCGGCGTCGGTGAACATGTGGGCCGCGTCGGACAGCAGCGCCAGGCTGTTGAAGATGATGCCCGCTGCCACCTCCGCGATCAGGAACGTGCTGGTCAGCCCCAGCGCGATCATCAGCCGCCGGCTGTTGGTGGTCGCCCCTGCGTGATCGTGGCCCGCGCCCATGGTCTGCTCCCTCAACTCAAGCCAATCAAACGCCCCAAATCGAGGATCGACGCACAACCAGTTGATCCGAAGCATGGGTGCGGTTGTGCAGGACCAACCCCATCTATGAACCAGTCATTCTACGACACGTTCATTTCGGAGGAAGGAGATCGGTCATGTCTAACAGGAGAATCAGCAAAATCGTCCCGTTGCTCGTCGTGGGTCTCGCCGGCCTGACGCTGGCCGGCTGCTCGACCTTTGGCGCGGGCGACTAAAGCTACTACGGGCGGTCTCATCCGAACGCCCCTTACCGCGCGCCTTACAGCTACGGTCGGGGTCCGGTTTACGCGACGCCTTATGGCTACGACCGAGGACGCTCGTTCGGCTACGGTTCGCGCCCCTATTCGAGCGGCCACAATGGTGTTGGCCATCTGGGCGGTCGCCGGCACAAAGCTCTTCGTCACAAGGGCCGACCTGTTGCAGCCGGCCGTTTCGCCTGAACCTGAGAGACCACCATGGATTCTGACGGGCCTCACCTCCTTAGCGTCTATACCGATATTTCCGCGACCCGCGACGGCCAGCCCTATTGGACAGTCCTTCTTGAGCGGGCGCGCTCGATGGGTATAGCGAACGCAGCCGTGCTGCAGGTACTCGACGGGTTTGGGCCGGAGGCGATCATCCATGCCGCCAAGGCCGTGGACCTTGAGCCTGGCCGCCACGTCATCGTCGAAATGATCGATAAGAGGCAGGCGCTAGAAGCTTTTCACCACACCCTTGAAATCACGGACGACACCGGTCTCGTCACGCTGGAAGCGGTAGCTGTCGTCGGCTACGGCGGTCATCCTCACCATGCCGCTTCCTGACGCTAGGGACCGAAGGTCTTCAGCAAGATCAGGAACAAGATCAAGGCCGCTGGCAAGATCAGAAGGCGAAGGATCGGATGCAACCGCCTTGGGTCCTTCATCGCGGCCTCCGCCGGCTCGCCATGCCCGGTGCGGCGAGCCGAACGTGGCTTAGCGGACGATGGAAGCAACGACAACATCCCCCGTCACCGAGCTCTCTTTGGCGTTGATGGTCATAGGTTGATCGTGCGTTTGTCGACCGCGAGGCAGGCTTCGCGCAGCGCCTCCGACAGCGTCGGGTGAGCATGGCTGGTGCGCGCGATGTCTTCCGACGCAGCTCGGAATTCCATCGCCACCGCGGCTTCATGGATCAGCGACCCGGCGTCGGGTCCCAGGATATGGACGCCGAGGATTTCGTCCGTCTTGGCGTCGGCCAGAACCTTGACCACGCCTTCGTTTTCCAGCCGCGCCTTGGCCATGGCGTTGGCCGAGAACGGGAACTTTCCGGCCCTATAGTCCACGCCCGCGGCCTTGAGCTCCTCCTCGGTTCTGCCGACTGAGGCTAGCTCCGGCCAAGTGTAGACGACAGCCGGGATCGTCCCGTAGTTCACATGGCCGTAGCCTCCGGCCAGCATTTCAGCGAGCGCAATGCCCTCCTCCTCGGCCTTATGGGCGAGCATGAGGCCACCGATCACATCGCCGATGGCGTAGACTCCGGGCACGTTGGTCTGGAAGCGTTCGTCGACTGCCACCCTGCCCTTCTCATCAAGGCGCACACCCAGATCGTCCAGCCCGACGCCGGCGGTCATGGCGCGGCGACCGATGGAGACCAGCACATAGTCAGCGTCCAATTGCATCGCGTCGCCGCCGGCGCTCGGCTCAAGGTCGAGGCTCACCCCGGCGTCCGTCTGGCGGCAGCCGACAACCTTGTGCTGGAGACGGAACGTCATGCCCTGCTTCTCGAGGACCTTCTGCAGCGCCGCAGCCATCTCGGCGTCGAGGCCGGCTGCGATGCGGTCCATGAACTCGACGACCACCACCTCGGCGCCGAGCCGGAGCCAAACGGAACCTAGTTCAAGGCCGACATAGCCGCCGCCGGCGACCACTAAGCGCTTGGGGATTTCCGGCAGGCTGAGGGCGCCGGCCGACGAGACGATGCGGCGCTCATCCACCGGCACGCTCGGCAAGGGCATCGCTTCGGACCCGGTGGCGATGATTACGGCGCGAGACGCGGTCACCTCCTCGACGGCTCCGTCCGCCTTGGTCACGGCGACCCGATCGGCGGCGATCAGGCGACCCCGACCCTTGAGCCAGGTCACGCCGTTCTTCTTGAACAGATAGGAGACGCCGGCGCCCAACTCGCCGACCACCTTGATCTTGTGCGCCATAACGCCCGGCAGGTCCGCCCGGACATTGTCGGCGAGCACGCCGAAGGCGGCGAGGTGTTGGGCCCCCACCAAGCGCTCGGTGGACTGCAGCAAAGCCTTGGAGGGGATACACCCGATGTTGAGGCAGGTGCCGCCCAGCAGCTCCCTTTCCTCGACGACGGCCACCTTCATCCCCAGCTGACTGGCGCGGATGGCGGGTGGATAGCCCCCGGGGCCGCCACCGATGATGACGATGTCATAGGTGGCCATGGCTATGTTCCTTCGGAATGCGGCGCAGCGCCTTCGATGTCCGGCGCGGGCCGCAAGGCGTAAAAGGCCTCCCGAACGCGTGTCACGCGCTCACGGCGGCCAAGCATGAAGCGCTCGCCGTCGAGGATCGCGGGAATGGGATCGTCGGAAGTGATGTCCAGGCTTTCCAGCCGGGCATGGGTCACCGTCTGATCGGCCCGCCAGTCGCGAAAGGCTGACATGACCGCGAGCCGGATAGCATCGCCGGCGCCCTCGATATCGATGGCCGCGGCGTCGAGCAGCACTTCCAGGTCGCTTTCTGGCGGCGGTAGCGGACAGAGCACTACGACGGCTTCGGCCTTGGATGTCGGCTGGCCCTCGAAGCGGTAGCCAAGCTCATGGCCGAGGGCCTGTTTCAGTGCGGAGACGCCTTGGCTGAGGGCGGCGCCCAGGTCGCCCTCCCGGACGGACTCGCGCGCTTCGGCGAGAAGCGAGGCGCTCCCGAACACCCCGGCGACAAAGAACCGGTGCGACGCCACCTGCCCGCCATGGACGGCCTGCACGATCGGGGACTTGAGCGTGTCCGTCAGCGCCTGTCGCCAGGATCGTGCGCCGTAGAGCGCCTTGGGCAGCATGTTCATGGTGCCGCCGGGAAGCGGGATGAGCAGCGGTCCGTCCTGGTCGCAGCGTTGCGCCGCCGAACGGATAGTCCCGTCCCCACCCAAGACGATCAGGACGTCCACGCCGGCCTGGGTCGCTTCGTCCAGGGCTTGGTCGACGTCCTTGCCGACGACATCCCACACCTTGGTGGGTTTGATGCCGGCCTCGTCCAGGATGGCGCCCAGCGCCGCACCAGCCGAGGCGTCGCAGCTGCCGCTCGAGGTGTTCAAGAGGGCGGCCACCCGAAGCGATTGCAAATTCGGCTCAGGCGGCATGATACGGCTCACGATGCGGGCGATGCGTCCTGGAGCGACGCAGGAAACAGAATTGAAGACGCCCTTGCACGACCACGGCGGATGGCGCGCTCCAGCTTCAGTTTAACGGCCTTGTCGTCTTCCGGTTGCCGGCTGTCAGGCCCAAGCCGACGAGAGGCTAAGCCCTCGTCGTCTCAGTCGTCGAACAGACCGCCGAGAAAGCCCCTGCGCCGGCCGCCGTAGTTGCCGCCGCCGTGTTTGTTTCCGCCATGGCCGCCGCCGTGTCCTCCGCCGTGTTCCCCGGAGTAGCTTCCTCCCCACGGTTGGCCGTAGCCCGGCGCCGTCCTGAGCTGCGGCTCGGGAATGGGCGGGGCCTGGGATGAGCCGGCCTCATAGGCGGCGCTGCGCTCTATGATCTTGTCGAGTTCGCCCCTGTCGAGCCAGACGCCTCGGCACTTTGGACAATAGTCGATCTCGATGCCCTGGCGATCGGACATAAGCAGGTCAACTCGGCACGCGGGGCACATCAGGCCTTGCTCGTGGCGAGCCGAGGAACTTGCGCCGGCATCTATCATCTTGTTCTCCTGACGAACGCCCTGCTCTCGCGAGCGCGGCGCCGCCGGTTCAGGTTAAGGCGAGGATTCGCCCTAGCGATGACGGTCGTACCCGCCGCGCGGGGCCACATAGTGGCGGTCGCGGTCACGGCGATGCTCGCGGCGCACATGGCGGTCGGAGCGGTTGTTGTAGCTGTAGACCGGAGCCCGATTGTTGTAGCCGTAGGCCTGGGCGCCGTAATAGGCGGATCCGCCGCTATACCCGTTGGCGCCATAGGGCTGGGCGTAGCCGTGCTGGACGGGCGGAGCGTAAGAACCGCCACCATAGTTTTGGCCGCGGTACTGTTGCTGCTGGCCGTAGTAGGGCTGCTGGTCGTAATAGCCTTGCTGGCCGCTATAACCATAGGGCTGGGCCAGGGCCGCAGAGCCGCCGAGGACCGAAAGAGCCGCCGTGGCGGCGATGAGGAATCTCATAGATTTCACTCCATTTGCTGGGTGGCGAACCCATCCAGCGATCAGGCATCATCATCCGGCGCGCCTGAACTCTGAGAGAACGGCCAGCGTCATCTTTTGTTCATCTTGATCGACACCAGACTGGGAGCTCCCATGACCTTCGACGCAGCCGGCCTCTGGGAAATCGCCAGCCACGTGTTCAACCTTGGCTTTGCCTTCGCGCTCGCCCTGCCCGTGGGATGGGACCGGGAGCGCGACGATCGCAGCGCCGGTATCCGGCATTTCCCCTCGTCGCCATCGCCAGTTGCGGCTTTGTGCTGGTCGGCATCGCGGTGCTGGGCCGCGAGTCAAAGGGCCAAGCCCGGATCATGGAGGGGTTGATCACAGGCGTTGGCTTCATCGGCGGCGGCGCGATCCTGAAGCACGGCGCCAAGGCGACCGGTACGGCGACGGCGGCCAGCCTCTGGGCGACGGGCGCCTTAGGCGCGGCGGTCGGTTACGGTCTCTACGACATCGCGGTCATGCTCTGCATCACCACCTTCCTGACGCTGAGGTTTGCGCGACCGATGAAGCAGGCGGCTCAGCAGTCAGGGAGCCAGGATGACACCTGAGATACGCCAACAGGCGGTAGGCCTATGCGGTGGCGCATCTAGCCTTCGCCGATCATGCCGCCGGGGCGCGTGGTTCTGGGATCGTCTTCGGTGACGTCGGCTGCAGGTTCCCCGGAGGTCCCCTCACCGATCATTCCGCCCGGCTCGACCTTGCCCGCAGCGTTCGGAACCTGAGGGATTGTGGGCTCGGCTGGACCAACTGGGTTTCCTGTCGGCCTTCCATTCGGCGAATTCGGTTGATTCGTCATACTGTGCTCCTGTGGTTCGTCAGCCGTGGTTCGCCGCGCCAGGGCGAACCACGTCTATCAAGGAACACCCTGACGTCCTGGAGGATGCTCCGACTGGCCGTGGAAGGCTGTGCTGCAGCATGAGGCGCGCTCGGCACTCACCGAAAAAACCTAGGCCACCGAAAACCCTTCGCCCGCCGTTGTCGGAGACCTATCTCCACTCGCCCATAGATCGCCGCGGATAGGCCAAGCGCGCCACCATCAACTGTTTCACCGCATCGCGCTCTGTCATATCGGCGGCGCCCGCGGCGCGGTCGCTATCAGGGGCGACTTGGTCTGTCGCGCCGAGCCGCCAGGCGTCCGGGCGGGTCCATTGGACAACTGTCGCTGATTCGGACCGTTCATGGTCAGTCGAACGCCACCGCCGCGCTCGGCCGAGCTGCTCGAAACTGCGGCCAAGCCTCGCGCAACACCTTGACCGCCGAGCGGAAGAACATCGCGGCGATGATGCCGCCGACCAGGATGTCGGGCCAGCCACTGCCAAGCATGGCCACCCCACCCGCCGCGGCCAGCACGCCGGTGTTGGCGATCACGTCGTTGCGCGAGCATTCGAACGTGCTCGACATATTCACATCGCGCTTGCAGTAGCGATAGAGCATGACCAGGCAGGTCAGGTTGGCGACCAGGGCGATCGCCCCAAACATGGCCATCAGCGGCGCGGTGGGCGTTACGCCGTTCAAGGTCTTGAGAACCACTTCGACGACAACGCCGCTGCCGAACAGCGCAATGATCGCGCCCTTGGCGACGGCGGCGCCGGCCCGCCAACGCAGGCTGCGGCCGAGCGCATGGAGGCTGAACCCGTAGACGAGGGCGTCGCCCAGCATATCAACGGAATCGGCCATGAGAGCGGTCGAATTGGCGACCAGGCCTGTTGCGAACTCCACCACGAACATGACAAGATTGATCGCCAGCACGACCTGCAGCACCCGCTTGACGCCGGCGATCTGGCTCAGCGCGACAAGCTCATGCTCCTTGCCCGCGCAGCAGTCGTCAGCCGGCGCCTTCCGCGCGCTTTCCCCCGGGAGAGACTGTGAGGCCGTGCATGTCGCCGAAGGGTCCCGGAGATCATCCAGTCGGGCGCGTTCGACCGGCGGTTGCGAAGGCGAGATCGCGAAGGGGGCGATCGCGACCGCCGACGCCCCCATCATCGTCGGGCGGCGGGCGGGCGGGATACTCCCGCTGACCGAGCAGCGTTCGGTCTCTGTCCTGGATTAGTACCCGGGCCTTGATCCCGGCCCGGCTGTCGCGCAGGGCGAGTTCATGCGCCTTGGCTTCGGCTAGGCACCCGAGAGGAACATCAGGTAGTCACCGGAGGGCTGTTCGACAGCCCAGCCGCCCTGAACGGGAATGACTGAATAGACGGCGTCAGCCATGCGGCCCTCCCCTTTTCGGCTTCGGTCTTCGTCGCCGGATATCGGGTGCGACGCGAAGGGTGGCCAGCCGCGTCTTGGAGAGGTGACCGGCCAAGTCTTTCGTGACAGCGGCGAGGATCGGGCCATACAGCCGGTCCAGGCGGCGCCGGGCGAGTGGCGCGGCGACGCCGGAGACCTGTAGGTAATGGCGAAACTCCGTTGCGGCTCCCGAAGGGTGGAGCTCGAACCCAAATCGCAGACCTAAGATGCCCGGGATCCCGGAGGTCCACACCATTTCCCGGTTGGCGGTCCACAGCTTGATCGTGCCTTCGAATCGGATGGCGCGCCGGGTCCCAGACTTGAAGCGCCCTGTAATCCGGTAATTCAACGAGCCGCCAAGCGTCGGCTCGCCGTCGACCACCACGGCCTCTGTCCAGGCGCGGTAGCCCGCGAAATCCATGAGGACACGCCAGACCGCTTGGGGAGCGGCGGCAACCGTCGCTACACTGCTCAGTTCGAACATCGGCCCCGTCCTTTCGGGACAAGACGGCCCATCGCGGGGGCGATCATGGTCAGGCGTCGTGGGGAGTTTGGAGGGGCTCGGCTCGCGGATGCTCCCCTGGGGCGCAGGCCTCGAGCGTGGCGTGCTTGACCCTAAAGTCGCGGGCGAGCATCGCTCTGATCCGAGCCTTGGCGTCGGCGAACTCCGCTATGGACGCGCCGTGGGGCTCCACATGGGCCTCGAGCGCTCGCGCGTGCTCGCCGAGGTGCCAGATGTGGACGTGATACACATCGCGGACCCCCTCCACACCCCGGATCGCCGCGACGACCCCGTCGAAGTCGAGATCGTCGGGAGTCGCGCCCATCAGCAGGCGGACGGTGCGTGGGAGCAGCGAGAAGCCCTGATAGAGGACATAGGCCGCGATGATTAGCGTGACGACCAGGTCGGCGATGTAGAGGTCGAAACTCAGGATCAGCGTGCCAGCGACGATGACCCCAACCGAGGCCAGTGCATCGGAGACGTTGTGCAGGAAGGCGGCCTTGATGTTGATGCTGTGCTTGGCGCCGACCCGCACCATGAGCGCTGTGGCGACGTCGATGACCAAGGCGACGCCGGGCGTCTCGGCGATGGTCTTGCGGAGCGCGGCCAGGGCCACACCCGAGGGCGCGCCCTCAAGCAGGATGTTGGTGCTGTCGCGGAGCAGGACCCAGGTCCTCGGCAGAACCCACAATCCGATCCCGATCGCCACGACCGGGTCGATCCAGGTCCAGCCGGTGAGGCGGATCAACACGGCGCCGACGATCACGCCGAGTGAGCCCAGCATGTCGGCCTAGACTTCGAGGTAGGCGCCTTTGATGTTGAGACTCTTATCCTTGCCGCTCGATAGCAGCCGCATGGCGACCAGGGTGATGCCCAGCCCGAGTACGGCGACGATGAGCATACCGGTCGACTCGACGGGCTCGGGCCGCACCAGCCGGCGTACGCCTTCGACCAGCACGTAGATGGCGACCCCGAACAGCAGGATCGCGTTAAAGGCGGCGGCGAGAATCCCGAAGCGCCGGTAGCCGAAGGTCTTGCGCTCGTCGGCCGCCCGGCCGCCGATACGGATCGCCAGGAGCGCGATGGCCAAAGCCGCCGCGTCGGTGAACATGTGCGCCGCATCGGAGAGGAGGGCCAAGCTATTGAAGACAAGGCCCGCAACGACCTCAGCGATCAGAAAGGTGCTGGTCAGCGCGAGCGCGATGACCAGCCTGCGGGTGTTTGGGTTGGAGCCCCGTATGTGGTCGTGGCCGGCGCCCATCACTTGCTCCTGGCGGCTGACAGCTGGGCCGCAGCCGGCTCAACTCTTGGGGGCAGCGATGGCCGGATGACGCGCGGCGAGGACCACGCCCTGGCGCTTCGAGCGTCGCCGCCCCATCTGAAGTGGGCGCCAAATGGCGTTCGGCAGCGAGGAGGAGCCGGCCATGACCAAAAAACAGCGCCTCGGCCTCGTTCCGCTATTCGCGACTGGACTCTTGGGACTGACGGCGGCCGGTTGCTCCAGCTATGGAACCGGTGACTACGGATACTATGGCGGCTCGTATCTGGGTTCTGCGTATGGCGCGCCCTATAGCTATGGCCGCGGCGCCAATTACCCCGCCCCCCCCAACTACGATCACGGGCGTTACTCCAGTCGCGGTGCCGGGTATCGCGGGCCTTTCGCCGTACACAGCGGTTTCGGTCATCTCGGCGGCCGCCGTCACTGAACCGGGGGCCGTCGCTTGGCCCGCAGGCCGACCCCGAGGGTTTGGACCCCAGGAGCCCTTGGAGCAGCTGACGCTTCGGCAAGCTGCCAGGCCGACAGCCCAGACCTCCCAGACGCGCGAACGCGGTCTTGGATTTGCACGGCCGCCGGCTAATCATCGAACAGCCCGCCAAGGAAGCCGCGACGCCGGCCGTGACCGCCGCCCCCACCGTGTCGCCCTTCCCCGTGGTGGCCGCCGTGTCCGCCACCGCGATCGCCCGGGTAACCTCCGTCCCACGGCTGGCCAAAGCCAGGGCTTTGCCTCGGCGGTTCTGGCACCGCTTGAGCTGGCGGCCCTGCCTCGTAGGCAGCGCTGCGCTCGATGATCTTGTCGAGTTCACCCCGATCAAGCCAGACGCCGCGGCACTTGCGGCAGTAGTCGATCTCGATCCCCTGGCGGTCAGACATCACCAGGTCCACCCGACAGGCGGGGCAGAGGAGACCGGACTCAGGGCTAGCCGAGGATCTTGGGTCGCTCATCATGATCTCCTATTGGCGACGGCTTTGGCGCGGAGGCGCCGGACGGCTGTTGTGCATCGTGGGTGACATCGGCGGTCGTCCCTGGGTCGTCACCTATGGGACCAGGCGCAGGAGTAGGCGGCCAACAGCAGCGCGCCGCCGAGCACGGCCAGCCCTATCAGGAGCCACCCCCTGCCCGTGCGTCTGCGCAGCGTGCCGCGCCCGCGCTGCTTGAAGAGCCGCCGTGTCATGGGCGCGTCCGCCCGCACGGCGCGTCGGATCGCAGGGCGCAGACCCGGACGTGCTCACCGGCCCCAACCGTCCAATCCGTCGGCACATCGTAGAACGTGCAATGCCGCACCCGACCGCCGAGGCCCCACAATGGGCGCGATGCGGACGCCACGACCGCGCCGCCGGCGTCGATGCGTTCCACCCTTATCCGCGTCGGCGACAGGTTGAAGGATCTGCGGCAGACAGAGCCGTGAAAGCGCGTGCCCTCCGGGCTCTGGATGGCGTCCGGCGATGCGACGGCGAAGCCCGGCGGCGCGGAGACGATCACCGGCACGTCGAGCAGCGTCGCGCCGCCATAGGCGGCGCAACCGACCATCAGCAGGACCGCCAGGAGGGATGGAATGGTCAGGCTGCGCATTTGTGACCTCCAAGGTGCTGTGCCTGCCGGGGGTTCATGCCCGTCATTCGAGAAGGAGGAGGGCCAGCGCGATCCCGAGGAACGCGATCGAAAGGCCTAAGGCGGCCAACGCCCATGGTGAGGGCGGCGGCGGCTCTTTCGGCTTCCTAGCCATCGCCGGCGCCCCTGCCCGTGCGGCGATTCTTGTGTGCGAGACCTGGGCGCATCGCTCTGGCGCGGCGAGAGGCCAGGGTCGTGGACCGGGCCGTCACGCCGTCGGTCCCCGCATAACGGCAGGGCGGGCGGGCAGCACTACCAAGGGATTGAGCCGCCCGCCTTGGCCTCCGGTGAGCTCGACGTGGACATGGTTTGTCATGCCGGCCGGGTAGCGCTCGGCCAGGTCCTGTGCCCGACCGATCACGTCTCCGGCCGCCACCGTCCAGCCTGGCTCGACGGCGGGACCCACATAGAGGACCCGGGCCTTGTAGCGCGTAACCGAATTGGCGATCTCGACGTATTGGAGGGAATTCCCGCCTGAATACGCGGCACCGATCCGGGTGACGACGCCTCCAATGGGCGCGCGGATCTGCTCGCCGGGGGAGGCTACGAAGTCGACGCCGCGATGTGCGCGGCGGCCGCCATCCCGCGACGCCCCGAAGGCGCCCGAGCCGTACGCATCCACTCCCCGCACGGCGTTCGCGACGGGGCGTGCCAGGTCGTAGCGACCGTCGCCGTCAACATCCACGCCGCCTCCCCGCGCCTCGGCGGCCGGCGCGGAATGGACAGATGCAGAGGGCCGGCGACCCTCGGCGTCCACCGCACCCGCTTGGCCTCCAAGCAAGAAGCCCGCCAGGCCTGCGATCAAGGTCGCAGCCACGCCAACCCACCGGACGTTCGCCGACACAGGCAGGAGGACGGGAGCGATTACGCTCTGGCAGGAGCTCGTCTTGGCCGCCGTGGCGTCTGCGACCATCACACTACCCGGTCCTTATATGCGAGCAGTCGCAGGGCGTTGGCGACCACAAGCAGAGTGGAGCCTTCGTGGAAGATCACCGCCGCGCCGATCTTCAGGCCAAACAGAGTCGCCGGGATCAGGAACGCCACCATGCCAAGGCTGGCCCAGAGGTTCTGTCTGATGATGCGGCTCGTCTGGCGACTGAGGCCGACCGCGAACGGGAGGTGATTGAGGTCGTCCGCCATCAAGGCGACGTCGGCGGTCTCGAGGGCTACGTCGGACCCTGCCGCGCCCATGGCGATCCCGACGGTGGCGTTGGCCATGGCCGGCGCGTCGTTGACGCCGTCGCCGACCATGGCGACCTTGCCCTCTTCGGCCTTGAGGGTCCGGATCACCTCCACCTTGTCCTCGGGCATCAGGTTGCCCATCGCCTCGTCGAGGCCCAACTTGGCCGCGATGGCGCTGGCGACCGACTGGTTGTCGCCTGACAGCATTACGATGCGGTCGATGCCGAGCGCCCGGAGGCGCTCAATCACGGCCTTGGCGGCCGGTCGGGCCGTATCCATCAGGCCCAGCACGCCGAGATAACGATCACCCTGGCGTACAACCACGACCGTGCGACCGTTCGTCTCCAGACGACGAGCATCGCTCCACACCAGCTCGGGGAGTGGCGCCCCCTCGCCGCTCTCGAACAGGCTCGGCTTTCCGATCGTCGTGGTCTGACCGGCCACCTGGGCGCGCACGCCCTGCCCGGTGAGGCTTTGCACGTCCTCCGCCTTGGGCCGGGGATGCGCGCCCAGCCTCTTCTCCCCGTCGTGGACGATGGCGGCGGCCAGCGGATGGTCGCTCAGCGCCTCGACCGCCACGGCGACCGCCAGCAATTCAAGTTCCTCGACCCCGTAGGCGGGGATGATGTCGGTCAGCGCGGGCTTGCCTTCCGTCAAGGTGCCGGTCTTGTCGAAGGCGAGCGCGGTAAGCGTGCCCAGATTTTCCAAGGGGCCGCCGCCCTTGACCAAAACCCCGCCGCGCGCCGCGCGCGCCACCCCGCTCAGGACCGCACTGGGCACGGAGATCGCCAGGGCGCATGGGCTGGCCGCCACCAGGACCGCCATGGCGCGGTAGAAGCTCACGCTGAAGGGCTCGTCGACGACGACCCAGGCAAACATCAGCAGTCCGACAAAGGCCAGGACGGCGGGCACGAAGAGCCGCTCGAAGCGGTCAGTAAAGCGCTGGGTGGGCGACCGTTGGGTTTCGGCCTCGGCGACCATCTGGACGACACGGGCCAACGTGGTCTCCGACGCCTTGCGCGCCACGCGCACGTCCAGCGCGCCGGACCCATTGATCGTGCCGGCGAAGACGCGGTGCTCAGCGCTGGCCTTGGCGAAGTCTAGGCTGAGATCCCGGGTAGGCGTTTTGTCGACGGGGACGCTCTCGCCGGTGATCGGCGCCTGGTTGACACTGCTCTCGCCGGCGATGACGAGGCCGTCGGCCGGCAAGCGCTCATTGGGGCGCACCACGACGACGTCGCCCACCTCCAGGCTCTCGACAGGGATATCCTCGGTGACATCACCACGCCTCACCGTGGCGCGCTGTGGCGCCAATTCGGCCAAGGCCTCGATCGCGCGTCGCGCTCGGCCCATGGCGTAGTGTTCCAGGGCGTGGCCGATGCTGAACAGGAAGAGCAGCAGGGCCCCTTCCGCCCACTCGCCCAGCGCGGCCGCGCCGGCCGCCGCGACCAGCATCAGGGTGTCGATCGCGAACTTGCGCCGGCGGAGATTCTGGAGGGCTTCCTTCAGCGTGAAGAAGCCGCCCAAGATGTAGGCGCCCAGATAGAAGCCGAGGGGCAGAACGCCCTGGACACGCTGGCTGATGAGCCAACCGGCCGCAAGGGAGACGCCGCACAAGATGGAGAAGATGAGTTCGGTCCGTTCGCCGAATATCCCGCCGTGGGCGTGGCCATGGTCAGTCGAGCCGGGCCGATGGCTTGCGTCATGATCGTTGGCGGGCTGCCCGGTTGCGTGTTTGTGTGCGTCACTGCGATGAGCATCAGAAGATCTTGCGTGAGGTGACCCCTCGTCCAAGCGACCGCCCGCCCCGCGGACCGCAGCCTTCAGACGAGGCCCGTCGGTCTTGCGGCGATCGAATTCTACCAAGCCATGTCCGGTCGGTCCGAGCTCCACATGGATCACGCCGAATTGGCCGCGGAGCTGTTCGGCGATCCGGCCAGCGGCCCTCGTATGCGCCCCTTGGCCAAGCTCGAACGTAAAATGACCGAACCTCTCGTCGATGACGCTTCCCGCCTGGATAGCGAAGCCGCGAAGCTGTCCGGCGGATATCCGCTCCGCATCGAAGTGAATGCAGAGCCCGCTTTCCACGCCAGCTACGATATGGACCTTAGAAACGGTCGGATGGTCCCGAAGGACCATGATCACCGAATCGACACAGCGGCCGCAGGCGTCCTTGGCCGTGGGCAGGAGGGTCGCCAGCTGAAGGCGTAGCTTGTTACCCTCCATGGCGCTCACCTGGCGATGCGGTTGACGGAGCCGGATGTGATCGGCGCCGAACAGCTCTCGTCCCGCGAGAGATCGTCGGCGGACGGGGATGGCGATTCTCGTTGGGCATCGCAGCGCTCGTGTTTTTTCGATGAGTCATTGGTGGCCCTCAGGCGGAACTAGTGACGCGAGAATGTTCGCCGCGCGCCGCCGTCCAGCAGGAGCAGGGTGAAGTAGCCCTCGCGGGATCCGTCGGGCTGCTCCATCCCTGCAGCGCCACGTGGCATCCCTGGGACGGCGAGGCCGATGGCCGGCGGCCTTTGCAGAAGCAGCGACCTCACGTCTTCCGCCGGCACGTGGCCCTCGAGGACATAGCCGTCGATCAGCGCGGTGTGGCAGGCGGCGACGTCGTCAGGCACCCGATAGCGGGTTCGCACGGCGGCGAGATCTTCCGTGTCGATCACCCGAGCGCGGTAGCCCGCACGCTCCATGTGGGCGACCCAGGCCAGGCAGCAGCCGCACCCAGCGGTGCGCCAGACCGTCAGTCGCGGCTCGGGCGCAGAAAAGGCGCCGCCTGGTCTCGCGAGCGCGCCCACCGCAATTGTCGCAAAAACATATCTACGGGAAGGCTGGGTCATCACCAGGGGCTTTCGATAGGGGGATCCACGGCGAGGCGATGAATGTTCAGCCGGAAGTCATGGCGATGATCGCCCTCTTCGATGCTGAGCAGCGCCCCGTCCTGGAAGGCGGCGGCGGGCGCGCGCAAAGACCATCGGCCGTTTGTGAGCGCGAACGCGGATGATCGGCCCGATGGCGGCTTCAGGGTCACGCGGCGAGCCTCAGGCGGTGCGACCTCATCGCCTGCGGCGCCCAAGAATCGGAGCCGCAGGATCCCGCCATTGGCGGCCTCCTGCCGGAACTCCATCGTCAGGCCCCTGGCGTCCGCCCGCCAGAGACCCGGGGAGACCGCTTCCAGCACGAGCGGGCGCTCCGCGGCGAGGGCATGAGCCAGCGGCGGGGCGAGCAGGGCGGTGGCGAAGACGAGCGCGGCGGCGCTTGACCCCATCGCCAGACGCCGGCGCGGCTTAGTCATCAGACCTCGCTTTGAGAGAAGCTCATGCATCCTCGGAGCCTCTGTTCAGGGCTTGCCGGTCTCGGTCTCGCGAAGCGCGAGAACCTCGATGTTTTCAAGGGTGACGAGACCGATATCGGGGATCTCCGAGAGGGAAGCGATGAAGTCCCTGAGCCTCGATTCTTCGTCGACAATTTCGATGATCACCGACTGGTCGTCGTCCAGGACGTGTCGCGTGTGCAGCTGCGCCTTGCGGCCGAACCCGAGCAGCGCCATCAGCACGGTCGCGCCGGCCAGTTTCGCCTCCCGGGCGCGGCTGGCGATCACCTCGAAGACCTTGCGGTCGCCGAAGTAGGCCCCCTCGTCGGTGTAGATCCTCAGTAGTTTGGTCTGTCCGCTCATGGCGGTGTCCTCCTCAATTGAGCGGCGTCCCGGCGCGGTGTGGCGCGCCGGGACGCCAGATGGGCTATTCGGCGGGCGCCAGACTGGGCGTCGCCTCCCCCTTGGGCCGCAGGCGAGCGGCGAGACCCAGCACGACCTGGGTGATGGCCGGCAGCACCAGCAGAGTGAGCGCGGTCGACGTGATCAGTCCGCCGATCACCACCATGGCGAGCGGCTTCTGCACCTCGGCGCCCGTGCCGTGCGCCAGCGCCATCGGGATGAAGCCGATGGCGGGCACGAGGCCGGTCATCACCACGGGACGCACCTTTTCCATCGCGCCATCGACGATCGCCTGGGTCAGCGCCATCCCATCTTCGAGACGCTGGCGGATGGCGCTCATGACGACGAGGCCGTTGAGCACGGCGACGCCGGCGAGCACGATGAAGCCCACCGCCGCGGACACCGAGAAGTTGATCCCCGTCAATAGCAGGGCGAATA
The DNA here is from genome assembly GCF_042714595.1 of Phenylobacterium ferrooxidans. Classification (NCBI taxonomy): domain Bacteria; kingdom Pseudomonadati; phylum Pseudomonadota; class Alphaproteobacteria; order Caulobacterales; family Caulobacteraceae; genus Phenylobacterium; species Phenylobacterium ferrooxidans. The sequence goes on from NZ_JAOTJD010000017.1 coordinate 75,125, forward strand.
CGCCGCCCGCCAGTCCGAGGGGGACCGCGACGAAGACCGCAATCGCGGGCCCAAATCCGCCGAGGCCCAGATAGAGCAGTGCGAAGATCGCCAGGAAGCAGATCGGCACCACGATGGCCAGGCGCTGGGATGCAGCCTGCAGGTTCTGGAACTGGCCCCCCCATTCGATGAAGGTGCCCGGCGGCAGGGCCACCGCATCGACCTTTGGCATCGCCTCGGTGACGAAAGAGCCGACGTCACGCCCACGCACGTTGGACTGGACGACGACGCGGCGCTTGCCGTTCTCACGGCTGACTTGGTTGAGGCCATCGGTGTAACGGAATTGCGCCAGCTGGCTGAGCGGCACCGATCCACGCGGCTGACCGCTCTCCTCAGGCAGCATCACCGGCAGCGCGCCCAACGCATCCAGATCGTTACGGGTGGACTGCGGCACACGGACGACCACGTCGAAACGACGGTCGCCCTCAAACAGCAGGCCAGCCTCGCGCCCCGCCATGGCAGCGGCGACCGTATCGGCCACCTCTTCGACGGTGAGGCCGTAGCGCCCGATCGCGGCGCGATCGAACCGCACGTCGAGGGTTGGCGCGCCACTGACCTGCTCCACCTTCACGTCGGCCGCCCCCGGCGTGGACCGAAGCGCCGCCGCGATTCGCGCGCCGGTCGCCGCCATCTTGTCGAGATCGTCACCGTAGATCTTCACGGCCACGTCACCCCGCACACCGCCGATCAACTCGTTGAAGCGAAGCTCGATGGGCTGACTGGTTTCGTAGTTTTGGCCGTAGAGCGCCTTGGTCTTAGCCTCGATCCGGGCGATCACGTCCTCTTTGGTCTTGACGTCTTTCGGCCACTGCTTCTGGTCCTTCAGGATCACAAAACCGTCCGAGATGTTCGGCGGCATTGGGTCGGTGGCGACCTCGGCCGTGCCTGTTTTCGAGAACATGTAATCGACTTCCGGCAGGCTCTTGATGGCCGCCTCCACCCCGCGCTGCATGCGCAGGGACTGTTCGAGCGACGTCGAGGGAATGCGCGACGAGGCGACGGCCAGGTTCTTCTCGTCGAGCTGCGGGATGAACTCCTGGCCAAGGAAGGTGAAGGCGACACCGCCCACCGCGGCGACCGCGACGGCCGCCCCGATGAAGGGCCAGGGTCTGGCCACTGCGCGGTGAAGCACCGGCTCATAGCGAGACTTGATCTTGGCGATGGCCCAGACCTCCTTCTCGGCCACCTTGCCGCGGATAAGCAGGGCGACCATGGCCGGGACGAAGGTCAGCGACAGGATGAAGGCCGCCGCCAGCGCGAGCATCAAGGTGATGGCCATGGGTGAGAAGGTCTTGCCCTCGACCCCGGTGAAGGTCAGCAACGGGGCGAAGACCAGGAAGATGATGGCCTGGCCATAGACGGTCGGGCGGATCATCTCCTGCGAGGCCAACATGGTCTCTTCCAGCCGCTCGCGAAGATTGAGCAATCGGCCTTCATGATGCTGTCGCTCGGCCAGGCGCCGGAGGCAGTTCTCGATGATGATCACGGCGCCATCGACGATCAGGCCGAAGTCGAGCGCGCCCAGGCTCATGAGATTGCCCGAGACCCCGAGGGTGTTCATGCCGATGGCCGTCATCAGGAAGGAGATCGGGATGATCAGCACCGCGATGAGCGCGGCGCGCACATTGCCCAGCAGGAAGAACAGCGCGATCGCCACCAGCACGGCGCCTTCGAACAGGTTGCGCTGGACCGTGGCGATGGTGGCGTTGACCAGTTTGGAGCGGTCGAGGGTGGGGGTCACCTTGATCCCCACCGGCAGTGACTTCTCGATGGTCTGCAGTTTCTCGCCCACCGCCTTAGCCACGGTGCGGCTGTTCTCGCCGATCAGCATCAAGGTGGTGCCGACCACCACCTCGTGGCCGTTCATGCTGGCGGCGCCGGTGCGCAATTCCCCGCCGAGGCGGACGGTGGCCACGTCGCGGATGCGGACAGGAACGCCCCCGCGAGTGGCAATGACTGCGTCTGCGATCTCGTTGACCGAGCGGATCCGGGCGTCGGCCCGGACCAGATAGGCTTCGCCGGCGCGTTCGAGGAAGTTGGCGCCGACCGAAAGGTTGGCGGCTTCCAGGGATTTCGCCAGTTCGGAGAAGGACACCCCATAGGCGCTGAGCTTCACCGGATCGGGTTCGACAAGGTACTGCTTCTCGAAGCCGCCGATGGAATCGACCCCGGCAACGCCCTGAACGGTGCGCAACTGCGGGCTGATGATCCAGGCTTGGACGGTGCGCAGGTAAGCCGCCCGCGACACCTCGTCGGTGAGCCGCTCGCCCTCCGGTGTCAGGAAACTGCCGTCAGACTGCCAACCGGGCTGGCCATTGCGGATCGTCGCGCCCTTGCCGCCCGGATTGGCGTAGTCGACCGTGTACATGAAGACTTCGCCGAGCCCGGTCGTGACCGGGCCGATCTGCGGCTGCACCCCCTCCGGCAGGCTGTCGCGGGCCTGAGAGATGCGTTCGCTCACCTGCTGGCGCGCGAAATAGAGGTCGGTGCTCTCCTTGAAGACGACCGTCACTTGGGAGAAGCCGTTGCGCGACACCGAGCGCGTGCTTTCCAGCCCGGGGATGCCGGCCATCGCCGTCTCCACCGGGAAGGTGACGCGCTTCTCGATCTCCACCGGCGAGAGCCCCGGATCGATGGTGTTGATCTGCACCTGCTTGTTGGTGATGTCGGGCACCGCGTCGATCGGCAGCTTTGCGAGCTGCCAGACGCCGAACGCCGAGACGATCGCGATGATGAAGATGATCGCCCAGCGCGCCCGGACGGATAGGGCCATTAAACTCGCGATCATGACCTAGTGCTCCTCGCCTTCGCCTTTGCCGAGCTCGGCCTTGAGTAGGAAGGCGTTGCGCGCGGCGATCGCCTGGCCGGCGGTCAGGCCGCTGACGATCTCCGCGCGGCCGGCCCCTCGCTGGCCGACGGTGACTGCCCGCGCCTGGAAGCCCTTGGCGGTGCGGACGAAGACCACGTCGCGGCCCTCGACCGTTTGGATGGCCTCGTCGGGCACCACAATGATTGTCGAGGCGACGGCCGCGCGGGGGATTATGCGGGCGCGAATGGATTGACCGGGCTGAAGTCCCGCGGGCGGGATGTCGAGCACGGCGGTGGCGGTGCGGGTCTCCTGGCTCAGCCCAGGCGTGATCGAGCGCACGCGAGCTTCGATGGTCCGCCCATCAGCGGTCTCGACCACGGCGCGATCACCTGGGGCGATCCGCGGGGCGTCGGCCCCGCTGACCGAGGCCTCGACCTGGATTAGGCGCGGGTCGGCGATACGGAAGAGTTCGGTCTCGGGCTGGACGAAGGCGCCGAGGCTGACCGATGAGGCCGTAACTCGTCCGGAGATCGGGCTCGCCACCACGACCCCGCGACCATCTGCGGTGACATTGGCCGCGCCCGCCGCCACCTGCGCGCGCCTGGCCTCGGCGTTGGCGGCGGCGGCTTCGGCCTGGGCCTGCTCATAATCCTGCCGCGCGGATACCCGCTGCTCGAACAGTCGCCGTTCGCGGGCCAAGGACTTTTGCGCCAGGGCCGCTCTAGCCCCTGCGACAGTCCGGTCCGCCGCGATCTGGGCCGCATCGCGACTTTCCACAACAGCCAACGCCTCGCCCACCCTGACGGGGTCGCCGAGACGCTTATAGATCCGTGTGACAGCCCCGGCGGCGCGGGCTGTCAGGATGGCTTGACCGCTCGGCGACGCGTTGACCGTACCCTGGGCGAGGATCTCGCCTGTGAACCCCCCCACCGACACCGGCTGGACGAGAATACCTGTCGCCCTGATGGCGTCAGGGCTCATCTCGACGGCATCAGCTTCACCGGGCGCGTGCTCAGGCTCCTCTACAGCGACCGGCGCCGCCGGTTTGTCTCCGCCGGTCAGCTTCGCGATGCCGAAGCCTCCCAGGCCGGCGACCAGCACGATGGCGGCCGCCGCGCCGTAGAGGCGCGTCTTGTCTTGTCTCATCGGGGATCTCCGAACGGGGTGGCGCCGGCGAGACGCGCGAGGCCCGCCTGGGCGCTCAGGCGTTCCACGGCGGCGTTGATGGTCTGGGCGCGCGCCTCGGCGAGCGCCCGTTGGGCGTTGAGCAGTTCGACGAGGTCGAGCTTGCCGCCCTCGTAGCCGAGGCGGGTGAGATGGTGGGCTTCCTCCGCCGTGCGTTCAGCTTCACGCGACGCCAGCAGGCGGGCTTCGGCGGCGCTGAGGCGGGCTGACCCCGAGCGCGCGGCGGCCTCCGCCTCAAGGCGCGCGGCGTTCAATCTGGCCTCCGCGCCGCTCAGTTCCGCCTGGGCGGCGCTGATATTGCCGCGGTTGCGGTCGAATATCGGGAATGGGATCGAGACCCCCGCCACCAGGGCGGTCGCATCATCGCCTTCGAAACGGCGGAAGCCGACGGACGCCGTGACGTCGGGGATCGCCCGGACACGCTCGACGCGGATGCGCCGGGCGGCCGCCTCGCGTTCGGCTTGCGCCGCCAGGTAAGCGGGGCTGTTCAGAGCGTCGAGCGCTGTCGCCGGGAAGGCCTGATCAGCGCCGGCCAGCAAGCTGACGGGGATGGAGGTGATCGGCGCGGGGGCGCCGACGAGGGCGGTCAGGTTGGAGAACGCCGTAGCGCGCGCGGCGCGAGCCTCTTCGATGGCTGCCCGCGCAGCCTGCAAGGCGGCCAACGCCTGGACGCGGCGCAGGTCGGCCTCGCGGCCCGCTTCCACCAGGGCCGTCGCTATTCGGGAGTCCTCCTGCGCAAAGCCGGCGGACTCATTGGCCAGTTGCAGACGCCGGTCCGAGGCCTCGGCCTCGGCGTAGGCGGCAGCCAGGTCGAAGGCATACTCCCCCTGGATGCGAACCGCTCGCGCCCGGGCCGCCCGAAGATCGGCCTGGCCTACAGCGATGCGCGCGGAGCGCTTGCCCCCGAGTTCGATGGTCTGCCCGATCGAGGCGGTCGTCTCCGCCAGATCGATGCCCTTGAAAGGGCCTGAGCCCGAGAAATTCTCGACCTCGACGCCAAGGGTGGGATTGGGGATGGCGCGAGCCTGCCGGGCCAGGCCTTCGGCTCGAGCAATCTCGGCCCGCGCTTCCGCCAAGCGCGGGGCGCTCGCCTGAGCCTGCGTCAAGAGTTCTCGAAAGGGAGGCGCCGGATCGGCCGCCGCGCCACGTCCCGACGCTAGCGCGCCTAGGATCGTAGCAGCGCTCGCGGCTACGAAATGCAGCCGTCGTCGCATGATGAATGGCATGGAAGTGGAGTTTCCTTGAGTTTCGGATGCGATGTCTCACGCCGCTCAGCGACGCGCGTGGCCGCATCAAACTCGCGGTGGTCTCTCCAGGCGGGTCGGCCGCGATGCTACCCACCACTGGTCGTTGAACACCTGCCACACCGCACGAGAGACGAACGGAATGGCAGATTGGACAACCAGAGCCGGCAGGTTGAAGGCGTGCGCCGCGCAGTGCCCCGTGCAGAGGGCCTGCACCCCGCCCATTTCGGGGGTTCCTTGCTGACCTGGGGCCTCGGCCACTTGAGGACGTTCGGCAATGAGCTGTACGCTGGCCGATGAATTTCTTTCGAGCCACTGGTGCGCCGCTGGGCCACACACCACTGAGACAAAGACTACGCTAAACACCATGAACGCCGTCAGCAGTGTTCGAGCTTCCAGGGTGAAGGATCGGAGCGCAGCCGTGCCAGCTCCGCGCTGGACGGACGTCGAAACGGAACCGCTCCGGACATGTAAACGTCCGGCGCAGGCGATCATGCCGAAAGGCTGATTTCGGATCGCCGTCCCAATCATGCCGGGCTCTATACCTGCCCCTGGGGACGATGGGAATGTGTTACATACTCACGCGCCACAAGCGACGCCTTGGCTTGGCTCAATTCTCGCCGCGCTTGGTCGGTGATCTGCCAAGCCGACCGCATAAAGACCGCGGCGAGCGCGACGCCGACCACCAGGTCCGGCCAGCGAGAGTGGGTGACGCTGACGGCCACGCCTGTTGCGGCTACCGCCAGGCATTGGATCAGGTCGTTGCGTGTGCAGAGCCAAACCGATCGCACATTCGCGTCACCATCACGGTAGCGCGATAGCAGTAGCGCCGCGCCCAGGTTAGCCGCAGCGCCTAAGAGACCGAGCCCTGAGATCGCCGCCCCGTCCGGCTGCGCCCCGGTGGTCGCTCTCCAGACGGCGAACCCCAGTATCCCGGCCGCCATCAGGCCCAGGCTCGCGCCCTTGACAAAGGCGGCGCCGGTCCGCACCCGGACGCTCTGGCCGATCGCCCATAGACTGAGGGCGTAAGTGGCCGCGTCGGCGGCGAAATCCAAGGTGTTGGCGGCGAGCGAAGCGGAGTTCGCCCACCAACTGCCGACGGCCACCACGACAAAGCCGACGATGTTGATCGCGATAACGGCCGCAAGGACGCGCTTGTAGCGGGGCGTCGCGCCGTCGAAGACGACTGTGTCGCCGCAGCCGCATCCCGCGGCCGGCTTGGTGTCTGGGGCGGAACAGCTCGACATTGCGCGACCTTGCATCCTCTAGTCGGTGGAGGATCAAGCGCTTATTGATTCGAGCGCGAGGATGACGAACATGATGAGCATGCCCATCGGGCGATTGGCCAAGAGCGCCGACGTCAAGGTCACCACTATCCGGTTCTATGAGCAGATCGGGCTCTTGCCTGAGCCGACCCGGACCCATAGCGACCGCCGCGTCTATGACGAGGCCGCCGTCCGACGGCTCGCATTCATCAAGCACGCGCGCCAGCTCGGTTTCTCGGTCGATGCCATCCGCGATCTACTCGACCTGGCGGATCACCCAGAACGCGCGTGCGACTCAGCCAACACCATTGCGCAGGACCAGCTGCAGGCGGTGGACGCCAAAATCGCACAGCTTGAGGCACTGCGGGTCGAGTTGGGACGCATGGTCTCCTCGCAATGCAGCGGCCCGGCAGCCGAGTGCCGCGTAATAGAGTCGCTCAGCAACCACGGCCTCTGCGTCCAGGACCACGCGCCAGCTGACCGTATGTCGTTCTAGCCGCCTGATAAGCGCCGGTCAGGCCGCGTATCGGCTGCCCTTTCCGAAAGCCCCGAAGAAACTTGGACATATAAAACGCACGTTACGCACCTTTTATATACAAAAAGCACTTGACCCGAGACGGGCCGAGTCTCAATCGTGGGGGTAGCCCGGCATTCGCGGGCGTTCGGCATCAGGAAGCCCCCTCACGATGAATCTGATCCGAAATGTCTCGTCCGCGCCGCTTCGCTTCGGTCGCGCCGCTCAATCCGCGATGCTCGCCGCCGGCGTCGGCCTGCTTCTGGCCACCCCCGCTTGGGCGGCTGGCGGCGGCACCGCCATGCCATGGGAGGGACCGCTCACCACGGTGATGCAGTCGCTCTCCGGTCCCGTCGCCAAGGCGATCGGCATCATCGCCATTGTCCTGACTGGGCTTGGCTTCGCCTTCGCCGAAGGTGGTTCGGCCATGCGAAAGGGCATCGGCATCGTCTTCGGGCTGGCCATCGCCTTCACCGCCACGACCTTCGTCAGCACCTTCTTCAACCTCACCGCCGGAGCGGCGTTCTGAGGTGGCACAGTCCGAAATCGAGGGCTTCGAGATCGCCTTCCACAGCTCCCTTTCGGAGCCTGTGACGATCGCAGGCGTTCCTCGAATGATCGCCGTGCTCAACGGCACTCTGACAGCGGTCCTGGCGCTGGGCCTCCAGGTCCCCCTGATCGGCTTGCCCGTCGGCCTGGCCATCCACGGCGCCTGCTACTGGCTCAACAAGCGGGACCCCTACTTCTTCGACGCCCTCGGGCGGCACATCCGCCAGCGGCCCTACCTGGACGCCTGACGACCGGCGCGCCCGTCGTCGGCGGGCGACCGAACCCTATCCAGCGCCCAGGCACCTTCGACGCCTGATCCGGCCCAACCGCAGAGGACAGCCCATGCTCTACCTGCGCGAATACCGTCCCAAGGCTGATCGCCTGTTCGATCATTTGCCGTGGGTGGCGCTGATCGGTCCGGGCCTGATCCTCAACAAGGATGGCAGCTTTCAGAAGACCCTGGCCTTTCGGGGTCCCGATCTGGCCAGCTCGACGGACGCCAGCCTGGTCGCCACCCGCGCCCAGCTGAACAACGCCCTTCGCCGCCTGGGATCGCGATGGTGCCTGCATATCGAGGCACTACGGGCGGCGTCGCAGGACTATCCGGCCAGCCAGTTTCCTGATCCGGTCTCCGACCTAGTCGACGAAGAGCGCCGCGAGGCGTTCGAGGGGCACGAGCGGCACTTCGAGAGCCGCTATTTCCTTACCTTCACCTATCTTCCGCCCGAGGAGGCGGTCAGCACCGCCGAGAGCCTGCTGCTGGAGAACGCGCCTTCAGGGCGCGGCGCGGCCGGCATGTACCGCGCGGCCCTAAGCGATTTCCTCAGCACGGTGCGCCAGATCGCCGACATCCTGACCGCGATCATGCCGGAGGTTCACGAACTCTCCGACGACGAGACGCTCACCTATCTGCATGGCTGCATCTCCACCAAGCGCCACTACGTCAAGGCGCCGGAGACCCCGGCCTATCTCGACGCCTTCCTGACGGACGACGATTTCCAGGGCGGCCTGCTGCCGCGCCTGGGCGGCAGCTATGTGCGGACCATCTCGGTGCGTGCCTATCCGGCGACCTCCTCGCCGGGCCTGCTGGACCGCCTGAACGAGCTGGGCATCAGCTACCGCTGGGTGTGCCGCTTCCTGCCCCTCGACAAGGAAGACGCTCGCAAGGCGGTGACCACGGTCCGCAAACGCTGGTTCGCCAAGCGCAAGGGGGTCATGGCGCTGCTGAAGGAGGCCATCACCCGGGAGCCCTCGGTCCTGGAGGATCCCGACGCCGCGGCCAAGTCGATGGACGCCGATGCGGCGCTGGCCATCCTCGGCGGCGACTACGCCTCGATCGGCTATTTCACGCCGACGGTGACCTTGATGGACACCGATCCCGACCGCCTAGCCGACCGGGTCCGCGAGGTCGAAAGCGCCATCAACCGGGTCGGCTTCGTCTGCAAGGTCGAGGACGTCAACGCCGTCGAGGCCTGGATCGGCAGCTTGCCCGGCCAGGCCTACGCCGATCTGCGCCGGCCCCTCGTCTCGTCGCTGAACCTTTGCGACATGATGCCGATGTCGGCCATCTGGCCTGGCCCGACGCGCAATGAACACCTCGGCTCCGAGTGCGCCAAGCGCGGCCACCCCGGCGCCCAGCCGCCTTTGATGTTCACCCGCACGGCCGGGACCACGCCGTTCCGGTTCGATCTGCATCAGGGCGACGTCGGCCACACGATGATCGTCGGCCCCACGGGCGCCGGCAAATCTGTGCTGCTGAACGCCATCGCGGTGCAGTGGCTCCGCTATCCCGAGGCGCAGGTCTTCTTCTTCGACAAGGGCGCCAGCTCGCGCGCCGCCACCCTGCTGACCGGCGGCCAGTTCTACGCCCTGGGCAGCGAGGAAAGTGAGCTCGCCTTCCAGCCTTTGGCCGACATCGACACCGCCGATGATCGGTCGTGGACCCAGGAGTGGGTGCAGGATCTCGTAGCGGCCGAGGGCGTGGAGATCACCCCTCAGGTCAAGGAAGAGATCTGGAGCGGTCTGCGTAATCTCGCCGCCGGCCCTCGCGACCAGCGGACCCTGACCCTGCTGGCGGCGACCATTCAGGACCACAGCGTCAAGGCGGCGGTCAAGCCGTTCACCTTGAGCGGACCCTACGGGCATCTCCTCGACGCCAGCCAGAACACGCTCAAGGCGGGCACCTGGCAGACCTTCGAGATGGCCGAGCTGATGGGCAACAAGTCCGCCCTGGCCCCCGTCCTGACCTACATTTTCCGCACCCTCGAGAAGCGGTTCGACGGTCGGCCGACCCTGCTCATTCTTGACGAGGCCTGGCTGTTCCTCGACCAGGGCTCGTTCGCGGCGAAGATCCGCGAGTGGCTGAAGACCCTTCGGAAGTTCAACGTCGCGGTCGTGTTCGCCACGCAGAGCCTGGCTGACATCGCCCGGTCCTCGATCGCACCGGCGCTGATCGAGAGCTGCCCGACCCGGGTTTTCCTGCCCAATCCGGACGCCCAGACACCGCAGATCGCCGAGCTCTACCAAAGCTTCGGGCTAAATCCCCAGCAGATCCGGATCATCGCCAACGCCACGCCCAAGCGCGAATATTACTACCAGTCGATGTCGGGCAACCGGCTGTTCGAGCTGGGCCTCGGTCCCTTCTCCCTCGCGGTCGTGGGATCCTCGTCGCCTGGCGATCAGCAGCTTATGACCCGGTTGCTGGCCGAGCATGGCGCCGCGCAATTCCGCGAACGGTTCTTTGCCGCCAAGGGCCAGGCGGCCGTGGCCAGCTACCTTGCCGCCCAGCGTGACGCCGCCCATCCGAAGGTGGCGTGATGGATGGTCGGGTCGTCTCGGATGCTGACGGCGGCCCTGACCTTGGGCCGGAGCCCTCGCCGCTTAGCGCGCGTGATCTCGCGCAGCTCGCCTGGCTCGCCCGGCGCCTTCCCATGGCTTGGATCGCCAGCCGACGCCGGCGGCGCCTGCTTTTCCTGGCGCTCGCCGCTCCGGGGTTCTTCGCCGTGTTTGGCACGACCCTGCACCACAACTTCTACCTGATGCTGGCCGGCTTCGTTTTCTTTGCCGCTGCGGTGATCTTCCGGCTGCGGACCGAGCCCCTGTTCGAGCGGGCGACCGCGGCGGGCCTCTGGCCCCTCCCCCACTCTGCCATCCCCCAGCGAAGGACACTAACCATGCGTAAGTTGTTGTCGACGACGGCCGCGATCGCGGCCTTGGCGATGGGGATGTCCGCCGGGACGCCCCCGCCCGCGCGTGCGCAGATGACGGTCATCGATCCGGCCGCCATCGCCCAGATGACCTCCCAGGTCGCCAACAGCCTGCGCCAGATCGAGCAGCTCCAGTCTCAGATCACCAACCAGGTGGCGATGCTGCAGAAGCTGGGGACCGACGTCACCCAGCCGCTGACGCAGATCAATCAGCAGGCCACCCAGCTGCTCCAGCAAGCCCAGGCCATCGGCTACAACAGCCAGAACATCGCCCAGAAGTTCCAGCAGCTCTACCCGTCGGACATGAGCGGCGAGAGCTTCGCTCAGATCCGTCAGAGACTCGCCAGCTGGGAGAGCAACAGCCGCCTGACCATGCAGGATTCGATGGCGGCCCAGAACCAACTGGTCCGGTCGCAGGCGACGACTGCCGGGGCCGTGAACAGTGCGGTCGCCGCGTCGCAGGGCGCCGCCGGCCAGACGGCCGCCGTTCAGGCCACGAACCAGCTTCTGGCGGCCTTGAGCACTCAGCTGCAGGGCCTGCAGACCATCCTCATCGCTCAGGCGCGCACGCAGGACACCATCCTGGCCCAGCAGCAGGCCGGCGCTATCGCCGCCCGAGCCGAGACCCAGCGCGCCACCCAGTGGACGCCTCAGGGCAGCAGCCTCTCCAAGGCAACGAGTTTCTGATGGTCATGTCCCTGAGATCTGCGGCCTCGCTCACCGCCCTGATTTGCCTTGGGCTTGCCGGCTGCAGCCGAGAGGCCGCGCAGCCATCGGCTGGTCAGAAGGCCGAGCCCGTCCCGGCGGCTGGCCGCAAGTGTCCGGACCCCAGCATCCGCGACCGAAACGATCCCTGCTCTCCCTACTACTGGAAGCCAAAAGACAGCGCCTTGAAGGACGCCAAGTCCTTCTGACCGAGGGGAAATATCCAAGGACATTTTAGCAATGGCGACAGCCGGCACATCAGCGCTCGACGAGTTCATCACTCGGTTCACGACCCAGATCGACAGCGGCTTCGGCGTCATTTCGGGCGATGTTCAGGTTGTTCTCGGCACGCTCGTCGTCATCAGCATCGTGCTCACGGCCATCATGTGGGCGGTCGATGAAACCCAGAACATCATCGCCCCGCTCGTCCGAAAAATCCTGTTGGTGGGCTTCTTCGCCTGGCTGGTGGGAAACTGGCACTCTCTGACTGTGACCGTCGTCACCGGCTTTGGTCAGCTCGGTCTCAAAGCGGGCGGCGGCGCCAGCATCGGCGACTTCATGAGCGCGCCGACCCGCGCCGTGGAAGCCGGCTTCAAAGTCTTCCTGCAGATCATCCAGTACATCGGGGAGCTTGCCTCCCAGAACGGCGGCTTCGGCGCGCTACAGCATATCGACATGATCATCGTCGCAGCGGTGGCGGCGATCGGCATCCTGCTCGCCTTCATCATCCTGGCGATCGAGGTCGCGATCACGATCATCGAGTTCCACCTCGTGACGCTCATCGCGTTCGTGACGATCCCCTTCGGAGTGCTGACACAGACCTCGTTTCTCGCCGAGCGGGCGATTGGCTACGTCGTCTCGGTCGGTCTGAAGTTCATGGCGCTCGGCGTCATTCTCGGGGTCGGCCTGAACATCTTCGAAAGTTACACCCTGTCTCCCGAGCCCACGGTCCCGGAGGAATGCGGACTGCTGCTGGCCGCGATCTTCCTGATGATGCTAGCGTTGAAGATCCCGGCCATCGCCGGCGCGCTGATCTCGGGCGGTCCCCAGCTCAACTCGGGCGGCGCTCTGATGGGCGCGGCCGGTGTGGCGGCCGG